>DMHI01000150.1:3356-9651 GCA_003449515.1 Lysobacteraceae bacterium
GCTGCGTCGGCGCGCCTTCGTCGTCGATGTTCAAGGAGCCGCGGCGGGCGTCGAGCGTGCCGTCGTCGATGACGGTGACGCCCGGGGCCGCGACGCGCTCGCCCACACGACCCGCGTAGATCGAGGTGCCCTTGCGGTTGAAGTCGCCCTCGAGGCCGTGGCCGACCGCCTCGTGCAGCAGCACGCCGGGCCAGCCCGGGCCAAGCACCACCGGCATCGCGCCGGCCGGCGCATCCACCGCATCCAGATTCACCAGCGCCTGCCGCAGCGCCTCTTTCGCCAGCCCTTCGGCGCGGCCGTTGGCGAACAGCTCGACGTAGTCGAAGCGCCCACCGCCGCCGGCGTAGCCGGATTCGCGTCGGCCGTGCTGCTCGACGATGACCTGCACGTTGAAGCGCACCAGCGGCCGCACGTCCGCCGCCAGCGTGCCGTCGGCGCGGGCCACCAGCACGGTGTCGACGGCAGCCGACAGCGAGGCGCTGACCTGCACCACGCGCGGATCGGCGGCACGCACCCAAGCCTCGATCTCGCGCAGCTTCGAGAGCTTGCCCTCGGGCGCGAAACGGTCGATCGGATCGATCGCCGGGTACAGCGAATGCCCCGCCACAGCGATCCGCTGGCCGCGCGACGTCTTCAGGCCCTCGCGGCTGATGGCTCGTGCGGCGCGGGCCGACTCCAGCAGCGCCGGCAGATCGATCTCGTCGGTGTAGGCGAAGCCGGTCTTCTCGCCGCTGATGGCGCGCACGCCCACGCCCTGTTCGATCGAATGCGCGCCGTCCTTGACGATACCGTCCTCCACCGTCCAGCTCTCGCGGCGGTTGTGCTGGAAATACACGTCGCCATCGTCGACGCCGGGACCGAGCAATTCGGCCAGTACGCGGTCGACATCGTCGAGCGAAAGGCCGGTGGGCGTGAGCAGGGTGCGTTCGGCGAGGTCGAGGGTCGGGATCATGGCGGTCGAGGTGGGGATGCCGGGAGCGGACGACAAGCCCGCGGCGTCGCGGCGTTGCCGTGGGCGGGAGGGCCGCTCAGTGCGATGCCGGCCCGCGCCGGGTGGCGCGATCGGGTGCGGCAGGCGACAGCGGATCGGTGGGGCGCACGGGGCCGTTGGACGACCGCCGCGGGCCGCGTTCGACCACATCGACCACCGGCTCGGCCCACGGACCGCGCACCGAGTAGACGGTGCGCGTGGCCTGCTTCAACGGCGATTGGAACACCGCCTGCGCCATCGCACCGATGGCCGCCCCCGCCGGCCCGGCGGTGAACGCACCGAGGGCCGGCAGGACACCGCCGGCCTTGGGCAGCACCTCGACGCGCTGATCGTATTCGCGCGCTGACAGCGCGGTGGTGCCACTGACCCGGATCTCGGCCGCCGGCCCGTCGATGCGCAGATTCCCGGTGCTGGCATCACCACCATCGAAGGCGAAATCGCCGGTGATGCCATTGAAGGCGAAGCCTTTCTCGAAGAAATCGCTGAAATCGAGCGTCAGCCGGCGCGGGATCTCGGCGATCGACACCAGCCCCAGAAAGCGCCCGGTGCCCGGTTCGACATCGAGCAACCGGCCCTTGCCCACGTCGAGGCGCAGTTGGCCGTCGAAGCGGTCGAGACGGAAGCTGCCCGGCGAGCCCGGCCAGTCGCCCACCATCCGCGCCTGCACCGGACCATCCTCGACCATCCCGACAAAGCCGAGCGCATCGAGCATGCCGCCCATGCTCTCGGCGTCGAAGTCGAGGGCGAAGCGCGAGCGCGCCTGCCCGCCGATGCGCGTCCAGTCGCCGCTGGCCGACAACTTCAAGGCGTCCGACGTGGTGGCGAGGCGATCGACATGCATGCCCTCGGGCGTGGGGAAGGTGCTCAGGTCGGCGCGGCCGAGACGGGCTTCGCCGAGGCGGAAATCGTCGATGCGGAAATGCAGTGGCGGCAGTTTGGCTGGGTCGGTGTCATCGACCGCGGGCGCCGGCTCGTCGCGGCGTCCGGTCATGGCCTTGGCGTCGAACGCGGGCCAGTGCAGACGCGCGAAGCGGCCCACGACAACGGCACCCTCGCCGCTCGGCACGCGCACGTCGCCGGCAATGGCCGGACCATCGAACACCACGTGCAGGCTCTCGGCCGGCGTGCCCGGCGCCTCGCGGCTCAGCAGCAGGCGACCTTCGCCGAAGCTGCGATCGAGCACGTCGATGGCACCGGCGCGCACGTCGACCGAGCGCAGCCCCCCCTCGCCGGTGCCACCGCCCACCGCCGCAGCCACCCAGCCACCGATGTCGAGGCTGGACACCTGTCCACGCACGGCGATGCCCGCAGCGGGGATCGGCGTACTGCCGTCGCTGCTGCCGAATTCGGCGATGGCGGCGAAGGGCGCGCTGTCGGTGGCCAGCCGCCCGCGCAGGCGCATGAGCCGGCCGAGACTCAGTTCGAGCGTGCCGGCGCTGGCCGGCAGCGCCAGATCGACACGCAGCGGCAAGCGCGTGGCCGCGCTCTTGCGCAGCGGCGCCGGCAGGCCGAGGCGGGTGCCGACGAGGTTCGAGCGCAGGCTGAGCCGCGATGGCGCGGTCGGCGCTTCGGGGCGCTGGCGCGGCACGTCGACGCGCACGTCCCAGTCGCTGCGGCCTTCCAGCCAGGGATCGAGCCAGGCGAGCCCCGGGCTGCGGGCGAGCAGTTGCGCCGGTGCCAGCCCGGCCTGCAGCTCGAACTCGGCGGCGTGGCGGGTGTTGCGCACCGCATCGCCGACCCGCAGCGACAACAGGCCGGAGGCCTCGCCGTAGCGCACCGGCAGCGCATCGGCCGAAAAGCCGCGCCCGGTGAATGGCAGGCGTCCGGTCAGCCCGGTGAAGGCGACATCCCAGCGCGAATCGGCCACGCTGGCATTGTCGAGCGACAGGCTGCCCGCCACCTCCGGCTCGCCGAACGCCCGCTTCAAGGGCAGGCGCAGGCGCAGGTCGAGCGCCGCCGGGCCGCTGATCGAGAGCGCATCGAGGTGCGCGCGGTTCGGCGCATAAAGCGGGCTCCGCCGCATCAGTGTGCGCAGGTCGCCGGCATCGCCGCCGCCGCGCAGCGCCAGATCGAGCCAGGCGACCTTGAAGTTCTCGATGCGGCCACTGGCCTCCGCCACCACGGTGTCGAGCACGCGACCGCTCAGGCCCTCCAGCCGGAGGCCGGGACCATCGAAAACCACCTCGCCGGAGAGGCCGGTGGCCTCGGGCCAGTCCTCGTGGAACTTGAGCGTGACCTCGTCGAGGCGCACGCGGGCGTCGAAGCTGCCCTGCCGATCGCGGAACGGCCAGTGGTCGAGATCGCCGCCGATCGCGATGCGGCCGCCGCGTGCACTGCCGGCCCGCAGCGCCATGTCGAGCCAGCGCCGCGCCGGCGGCGCCATGGTGGCCTGCATCCCGTAGCGCCGCGCCGCGACCACATCGAAATCGTCGAGCTCGGCGGCGAGATCGAGCGTGGGGCGGCTGCCGTCGGCCTGCAGGCCCAGGCTGAAACGCGTTCGCAGCGTGAGCCCGGGGGCCGTCACGCTGAGGCCCGGACTGCCAAGCCCCCAGTCGTCGCCATCGCGCCAGACCGCAATCTCGCCGCGGGGTACGAGCGGCAGCGCCGGGCCGAACTCCGCCGGCCAGTCAAGGCCGAGCCCGCTGCCGGAGAGCGCGAGCACCCCCCCCTGCGCGTCGAACTGCAGCGTGCCGCCAAGGCCCGTAAGGCCGGGCCGGCGGCCCACCGGCATGAACACCACGTCGGCGAGACGGGCGCTGCCAGCGAGCGCCGCGGGCGCGGCGGCGGGAACCTCGAGCGCCAGCACGGTGCCGCTGGGCCGCGCCTCGGCCATCCACGCCGCAAGCCCCGGCGGCAGCCGGTTGCTGAGCGCGCCGAGGGCGAGCAGCGGCGCCACATCGATGCGCGCGGCCTCCACCGCCACGCGCTCGCCGCCGGCCAGCCAGAAGCCATCGATGCGCTGGGTGACGGTGCCCACCTCGAAACGGCCCTGCGGCACCGACACCTGCCAGCCCCGCGCGTCGAGCTGCCATTGCGCGTCGAAGCCGGCGTGGTCGAACACCACCGGCGGCAGCGCGGTGCCGACCCGGCGCAGGCGCAGGCCATCGAGCGCCGCATGGACTTGAACGCGGTCGATACGCCGGTCGCTGAGGTCGGCCCAGGCACCGAGGCGGCCCGAGCCGGCCAGCGGCTCGACGCCAAGCGCCGCCAGCAGCGGGCCCCAGGCCGGCAGATCGACGCGCTCGGCACCGATCCACAGCCTGCCGTCGCCGCCATCGCGGGCCATCTCGGCGCTGAGGTCGAGCGGCGCGCGTCCCGCCTCGGCCCACAGCCGCAGGCCGCCGCTGACGCGCTCACCGCTCACGCGCAGGCGGCCGTCGACACGCGGCAGCACGTGGTCGATGCCCCATCGCTCGGCGCGGATCCGCAACTGCGCGTCCTGCATGCGCAATTCACCGAATGCGGCCAGCGCATCGAACGGATCGGCACCCACCTGCGCCGGTTCGGGCAGGCCGCTGATGCGCCAGCGCCCGTCGGCATCCTGATGCAGGGTGAGCGACAGTCCGTCGACGCTGATCTCGGTGAGCGGCATGCCCGGGAACAGGCCGGAATACACCGACACCTGCAGGTGGGCGCGCCCCACGGCGAGGCGGCGCTCGCCCTCGCCCACCACCAGCCCATCGAGGGCGAAGCGGGGGCCGGCACGGGTCCAACGGGCGTCGATCGCGGTGAAGCGCACCGGCTGGCCGACGCGCTCGCTCAGCCAGCGTGCCACCGTGTCGGGGTGGCGCTCCACCGCCGGCAGGAACTGGTTGGCCAGCGCCACCAGCAGGGCCAGTGCGATCAGCAGCAGCAGCACGCTGTAGCCGCCAAGGCGACGACAGCGACGCCACCAGCGGCGCGCGGCGGACGCCATCGCTTACAGCAGAACCACGTCGTACTGCTCCTGGCCGTACTGCTCGTCGGCCTGGAAGCGGATGGTCTTGCCGAGGAACTCCTCCAACTCGGCAACCGCGACCGACTCCTCGTCGGTGATGCGCGCGACCACGTTGGGCGCGGCGATCACCAGCAGGCGCTCGGCCTCGAACTGCCGCACCGCGCGGGTCACCTCGCGGAAGATCTCGTAGCTCAGCGTTTCCGGCGATTTCAGCATGCCGCGCCCACTGCAGGTGGCGCAGGGCTCGCAGAGCTGGCGCTCGAGGCTCTCGGTGGTGCGCTTGCGCGTCATCTCGACGAGGCCGAGCGGCGAGAAGTCGTACACCGTGGTCTTCGCGTGGTCGCGCGACAGCGCCTTCTCCAGCGTGCGCAGCACCTGGCGGCGGTGGTCGGCGTCGTGCATGTCGATGAAGTCGATGATGATGATGCCGCCGAGGTTGCGCAGCCGAAGCTGCCTCGCCACCGCCTGCGCGGCTTCGAGGTTGGTGCGGAAGGCGGTTTCCTCGAGGTTGCGCTGGCCGAGGAACGACCCGGTGTTGACGTCCACCGTGGTCATCGCCTCGGTCTGGTCGACCACGAGGTATCCGCCCGATTTCAGCGGCACTTCCTTCTGCAGCGCGCGGGAGATCTCGTCCTCCACGCCGTTCAGGTCGAACAGCGGCCTCTCGCCGGCGTAATGCTCGATCCGCCCGGCCAAATCGGGCATGAACTGCCCGGCGAAGCGCAGCAGCCGTTCATGCGTCTCGCGGGAATCGACCAGCACGCGGTCGATCTGCGCGCTCATCATGTCGCGCAGGGCGCGCATCGGCAGCGAGAGATCCTCGTAGATGCGCGCGCCCACCGGCGTGCTCAAGCTGGCCTCGCGGATCAACTGCCAGGCCAGCCGCAGGTAGGCCACGTCGGCCTCGAGCGCGTCGCGGTCCAGCCCTTCGGCATTGGTGCGGACGATGAAGCCCAGGCCACTGCCGTTGGCCAGCTCGGTGACGATGGCCTTCAGCCGCGCGCGCTCGGCGTCGTCCTCGATGCGCGCCGAAACGCCGATCACCTTCGAGTACGGCAGCAGCACCAGGTAGCGCGACGGGATGCTGACCTGGGTGGTGAGCCTCGCGCCCTTGCTGCCGATCGGGTCCTTCACGACCTGCACCACGATCTCCTGCCCCTCGTGCACGAGGGAGGTGATCGAGGGCGGCGGCGACGACGACGGCGCGATCTCCTCGCTGTCGGCCGGCTGCACCTGCGGCACGCGGATGATGTCGGAGGCGTGCAGGAAGGCCGCGCGCTCCAGACCCAGCTCGACGAAGGCCGCCTGCATGCCCGGCATCACCCGCTGCACGCGGCCCTTGTAGAGGTTGCCCACCACGCCACGGC
>DMHI01000020.1:0-2454 GCA_003449515.1 Lysobacteraceae bacterium
CCAGCGCGTTCGCCGGCACGTGCTCGAACAGGCTGGCCGTGCGCTCGAAGAAGAAGGGCAGGTAGTACTCGATGCCGGCGGGTGCTACGCCTTCCTTGAGGTCCTGCACCAGCGGGCAGCGCCGCGGATTGACGTCGAAGCGGTCGAGCATCGCCTCGCGGGCGCGCTTGCAGCTGGCCTCGTCGAGCGGGAACTCGCGCGCCGGCAGCAGTTCGATCGCATCGATGGCGTGCATCGAGCGCTGCGTCTCCGGGTCGAAGCTGCGCAGCGAGTCGACGGTGTCGTCGAACAGTTCGATGCGGTAGGGCTCTTCCGCGCCGGTCGGGAACAGGTCGAGCAGCGCGCCACGCACGCTGAAGTCGCCCGGGTCGTTCACCTGCGGCACATGCCGGTAGCCGGCGGCCTGCAGGCGTCGCTTCTCGGCGTCGAGGTCGAGCTTCTGGCCGCGCTTGAGATCGAGCACGTTGCCGGCGATCCACTCCGGCGGCGCGAGGCGCTGCAGCAGGGTCGACACCGGCACCACCAGCACGCCGCGCTTCAGCGCCGGCAGCCGGTACAGCGCCGCGACGCGCTCGGAAATGATGTCCGGGTGCGGCGAGAACAGGTCGTAGGGCAGCGTTTCCCAATCGGGGAAATGCAGCACCGGCAGGCCGCGCGCGAGCGACTTCAGGTCGGCCTCGAGGCGCAGCGCGGCGGCGGTGTCGCGGGCGACGGCGAGCACGAGGCCGGCGTGGGCGCGGGCGCGCTCGACGATGGCGAGCGCGGCGGCGGTCGGGTTGACGGGGAGGCGCCAGTCGGCGCGCTGCTGGCCGCGGGCCGGCAGCGGCGCGGCGGGGAGGGCGGGGTGCGTCATCAGGGCGCGGAGTTTAGCGCGCGGTGTCGTGGATCGGTGCGTTGACGACGATGCTGTCGGGTGGCCGCGCTGGCCAATGTGCCAGCTCAGCGGGGTTGCGCCCGCAGCGACGCATCGCCCGAGCGGCCAGGCCGTCGTGCAGCGCGGCGCGCAACACCGGCGCCAAGCCCTTCAGCGCCAAAGCCGCAGCGGATGCCGCTCGCCGTTGCGCGATGCTCCGCTCCATCAGCCGCTCGGCCCACGATGGCAGCAGTGCTGCACCGGCACCGAGAAACAGCCCGCGTGCGAGCCCGGGCAAGGGCACGGGCAAGGACACGCCCTCGAGCACTGTCAGCACCGCACGCGATCGCTCGCCGAATCGCAGCACGGGTTGGATTTCGTCGAGGTAGGTCGACACCTCGCTCGCAGAGCGCGGCACGTCGCGCGCGCCCAGTGCTTCCGCGATGCGCGCGGTTTCGGCGAAGTAGCGGTCGGCCTCTGGCGCAGGGGCCGGCATCGGCCCGTAGCGCCAATGGCCCTCGAGGAAGCTCCACACCTCGGTGACATGGACCCACGTCAGCAGGGCGGGATCATCGGCGGCGTAGGCGGTGCCGTGCTCGTCGACGCCGCGCACCCGTGCGTGGATGGCGCGCACCCGCGCGGTGAGACGGTTCGCGCTGTCGGTGTTCGCAAAAGTCGTTCCAGCGACGAAGGCCGTGGTGCGGCGCAGCCGTCCGAGAAGATCGTGGCGGAAATCGGAGTGGTCCCACACCCCGGCCAAGGCGCGCGGATGCAGCGTCTGCAGGTACAGGGCGCTCAGGCCGCCGGCCAGCATGCCGGCAAAGTCCGCATGCACACGCCAGGTGACGCTGTCGGGCCCGAACCAGCCCGGATCGCCGGCGGGGGTGTCGTACTCGTTGCCGATGGCGGGATCGCGCGGAAAGGTGCGCAGCACCATGTCCCGGAGCGCGGTGCGCAGCGCGCCGCTTGGCCCACCGCGCCGCTCAGCCACGTTCGACCAGCGCCTTCTCGATCCGCACGCGGCCGGGCTCGTCGGCCGCGAGTCTGCGGAAACCGAGCTGCTGCGCGAGGTTCAGCATCTGCAGGTTCTCCTGCAGCACGTCGCCGTAGACCGCATCGAGGCGCTTCAGCTTCGCCCAGCGCAGCATCTGCCTCATCAGCAGGGTGCCGAGGCCCTGATGCGCGAGGAAACGGCTGACGAGGATGGCGAAGTCGGCGCGCTTCGTGCCGGTGTCGATGGCCGCGCGCACCACGCCGCCCACCAACGCTTCGCCTGGCGGCTCGGGCTCGGCCAGCACCAGCGCGAACTGCGTGCGCGGGTCGATGTGCGTGAGCCGGCGCGCCATCGCCGGTGTCAGTTCGGTGAGCGGATGCAAAAAGCGCATGCGCACCTCCTCGGGCGTCAGCAGGGTGAAGGCCTGCCGCAGCGGCTCGGCGTCGGCGGGCAGGATCGGGCGCAGCCACAGGCGACGGCCGTCCTCGAGGGCCAGCTCTTCCTGCCAGGGTTTGCCGAGCGGTCGCCGATGGATCACGGGGTGCTCCCACGGGCCTCCAGACTGGCGCATCGCGGTGTCCGGGTCGATACCGGAAGCGGCGTTTGC
>DMHI01000020.1:2876-3024 GCA_003449515.1 Lysobacteraceae bacterium
CGTCCTGCCCTTGATCGCTCCCGGGTCGCCTCCGCTGCCGTGGCCCCGCCCGCGTCGCCCGCCTCGCTCGCCTCGCTCGCCTCGCTCGCCGCGCTCGCCGCGCCCGCCGAAGACAGCGTGACCACCGCGCCCGGTACGGCCATGGTCG
>DMHI01000156.1:0-5576 GCA_003449515.1 Lysobacteraceae bacterium
GCGGGCTTGGGCGCGGGCTTGGCCTGCGGCACGGGCTTGGCCTTCGTTGCCGGCTTGGCCTTCGCGGCCGGCGTGGCCTTTGGCGCGGGCTTGGCCTTCGCGGCCGGCTTGGCCTGCGGCGCGGGCTTGGCCTTCGCGGCCGGCTTGGCCTTCGCGGCCGGCCTGGTCTTCGGCGCCGGCTTCGCGGCCTTCGACGGAGCCTTCTTCGCGGGCGCGGACACCGCCTTCTTCACCGCACTGGCAACCTTGCGGACCGCCTTCGCCACGTTTCCGACCGCACTGGTTTTGCTGGCCGGGGCCTTGGCAACTTTCTTCGCGGGTTTCTTGGCAGCCACGAGGTTCCTCTGGATTCGTTGAGCCCTTGGGGCGGCGTGTTATAGCCTTTCGGCCCCAGCGGGGCAACCCGCAGCAGCGCGGAAGTTCCATTTTGAAGCGCGTCATCCTCGCCAGCCTGCGCGGCTACAAGCGTTTCATCAGCCCGCTGCTGGGCCAGCACTGCCGGTTCCACCCGACCTGCTCGATGTACATGCACGAGGCGGTGCAGAAGCACGGCGCGGCCAGAGGGATCTGGCTGGGAACCAAGCGGCTGTGCCGGTGCCACCCGCTGCATCCGGGCGGCATCGATCCGGTGCCCTGACGCTCAGCCGTTGGGGCCGTAGCCGCCCTCGACGCCCTTCACCGCCACCGCCACCGCATCGTGGGCGTGCAGGCTCTCGAAGTGCGAGGCCTGCAGCCAGAAGTCGCTGATGCGCTCGTCGGCGTTGAGTGCCGCCTGCATGCGGCGCGCGGCGTCCTCGCAGAACATCAGGTTCTGGCCATTCAGGCGGGCGAAGGCCTGCTCGTCCTCGCGCTTCACGGCGGTCTGCACGGGCGTCTTCAGCGCCCCTTCGATGCGGTCGACCAGATCGACCACCGGCAGATTGGGCAGCGCGGCGGCATAGCGCACGCGCACGTCGGCGTGGCTGCGCTGGCTGTGCGGGGTGGCGACGATGCCCTGTTCCGAGCCCAGCCAACGCAGCACCGCCTCGGTGTCGAGTGCGGTACCGGCGGGAAAATCGCTGCGGAACTGCTCCTGGATGAGCTGACGGGCGAGTGCCGCCGAGCACGGGCAGGTGCTGGAATAGGCCACCCGCACGTCGATCTGCAGGTCGAAGCCGGCGCGGTCGAGCGTGGCGACCAGCTTGACCGGGTAGGCCTTCCAGCCACTGTTGTCGCTGACCAGCGCCTTGCGGCGCAGCAGCGCGTCGAAGCGGATTTCGACCATCGCGCGGTCGGAGAGGTCGGCGTGCGAATCGAGGAAATCACGCAGCAGGCGGCGCAGGCTGGCCGGCGTCAGCGGCTCGGCGCCGAGGTGGCGGTCGAGGTGCAGGTACAGCCGCGACATGTGGATGCCACGGGCGTCGGCGCGCTGCAGGTTGACGAAGGCGCGCACCTTCGCGGCGGTGGTCTGCGCCTCGCCGTCGGCGAGTGCGATGCGCACCGGTGCCTCGATCTCGCCCATGCCGACCCACGCGAGCTGGCCGACGGCGGCGGGGCGGGCCTCGTTGGCGATGTCCGGCATGATGCGGACGACGTTTTCTCGACTGGGCGACATGGGCAATCCTGGAACTCGGTCAGGCACCGTAGGTGGGCCCCGGTGCAGCGTATGTCAAGTGTACGCCCGGCCGGTCGCGCGCACCGGCAATGCAGCGTTGCGGGCGAGTCGCCAGGCGCGCCCGACATCGAGGAAGCCAGCGCCCTTGCCGCGATGCGGCGTGCGGCCCGCCGCCAGCGCATCGAGGGCGCTGCGGTCAGCGGCGAGCGCCAGCAGCCGCGGGTACGGCCATGGTCCTGCGGATGATGGGGCCTCGGCCGGCATCGGCAGCGCGGCGTGCAGCCGTGTGGCCCAGTCCCGGCGCAGCGGATCGGCCGCCGCCGTGGCGAGCTGCTCGCGGCGCAGGCCGTGGCGGGCGAACAGGCCCAGTGGGACGCGGGCGCGATCGGGCGCGTCCTGGCCGCGTTCGAGGCGGATGCGCAGCCAGTGGATCGCGAGCGCACGGCGTTGCGCGTCGGCGTCGGCAGCGGCGGGCGCGTGCCTCGAGGCGTCGCTGGCCGGACCGGCGGCACCGAACAGGTGACGCTCGATGCCCACCAGGGCATCCGCCAGGGGGTGCAGGGCGGCAATCGCGCCATCGAGGTCGGCGGCCGGATCGGCATCGCCGGCAACGGCCAGCAGCGCATCGCCCGCGCCCTGCCACGGGCCGCCATGAGCCAGCAGCACGCGCGTCAGCGGATGGCGTGCCGCGCCGCGGGCCACGCCGTCGAGCTCCTCGGCCCACCAGCCGGCCTTGACCACGGTGATGCGCGGATCGGACAGCTCGAACGCGCATTCGCGCAGTTCAGCAAGCAGACCGCACCACGCCCGGAAGACCACGCGCGATGCCGATGGGACGAAACCGACGGCGGCACCGAGCAGCGGCTCGCGCGCTTCGGCCTTGGCGAAGAAGGCGGCGAGGCCGGCGTCGTCGGGTGGCGGCACGGGCGATGCAGCGGCGTCCATCGATCAACGCACCTGCACCGCGAAAGCGGCGTCGAGCCCGAGCCAAGCGCGCAACGCATCGGCATCGAGGCAGGCGACATCGGCGGCCCAGTCGAGCGGGTTTTCGTGCGCCTCGCGATAGCCCCAGAGTGCGGCCACGCTGGGCATGCCAGCGGCCTTGGCAGCCTCGATGTCGCGGGCGTCATCGCCAACGTACAGGCAGTCGCCGGGCGCGATGCCGAGCTGCCGCGCCGCCAGCCACAGCGGCTCGGGCGCGGGCTTGCGCAAGGCGAGCGTGTCGCCGCCGACCAGTGCCTTCGCGCGCGTCGACCAGCCGAGCCCCTCGACCACGCCGACGGCGAGGCCTTCCGGCTTGTTGGTGACGATGCCCCAGGGCCAGCCGCGCGCGTCGATGGCCGCGAGCAGGGTTTCGACGCCATCGAAGGGCCGCGTGTGCACCGCCAGCGCTTGCGAATAGGCGGCGAGGAAGCGCGGCAGCAGCGGCTCGCGGGCGTCTGCGTCGAGATCGGCGAAGGCACGGCCGAGCAGCGCACGACCGCCCTTCGACACCAGCGGGCGCAGCGCGGCATCGGGCAACGGCGCGCGCCCCTCCTCGGCGAGCAGGCGGTTGACCGCGGCGATCAGGTCGGGCGCGGTGTCGGCGAGCGTGCCATCGAGATCGAACAGCACGGCGCGGAGGCCCGGAGGTGCCATCGAACCGTGGCGATCGCCGGCCGGGTTGGATGCAGCGGCGATGTCGCCGGTCATGCCGGCTTCCGCGCGGCGACGACGTAGTTCACCTGCGTTCCCGGGGCGACCTTGGCGGTCTTGCGCAGCGCGTCGTAGTGCAGGCCGCTGACGTCCTCGACCTCCAGCCCGAGCGCGCGCAGCACGCGGGTGAGCTCGGAGGGCTTGATGAAGCTGCGGTAGTCGTGGGTGCCGGGCGCCAGCAGGCGGGCGATGTATTCGGCACCGACGATGGCCAGCGCGAAAGCCGCCGGCGTGCGGTTGATCGTCGAGACGAACAGCCAGCCGCCGGGCTTGAGCAGGCGCGCGCAGGCCTCGAGGATGCTCGCCGGATCAGGCACGTGCTCGAGCATCTCCATGCAGGTGATGGCGTCGAAGGTGCCGGGTTCGGCGTCGGCCAGGGCTTCGACCGGCTGCACGCGGTAGTCGAGGTCGAGCTGCGCGCCGGCCTGCTTCGACTCGAGGCGATGCAGTTTGGCGATGTCGATCAGCTCGGGCGAGAGATCGAGGCCGAGGACGGTCGCGCCCTCGCGCGCCATCGCTTCGCTCAGCAAACCGCCGCCGCAGCCGACGTCGAGCACGCGCGCGCCGCGCAGCGGCTGGCGGGACGCCACGTAACCGAGACGGGCCGGGTTCAGCACGTGCAGTGGGGCCTGCGGACCGTCAGCGTCCCACCAGCGGTTGGCGAGCGCGGAGAACTTCGCGACTTCGGCTGGATGGACGTTGGCGCGCGGCGGGCCCTGCGCGCCGGCATCGGTCGCAACGATGGCCGAAGACCTCGGCGTACTCATGCCGCTGCTCCTTTTCGCGGGATATCCGCAATCCGCATGGCCCAAGCTTTTGCCTTCGCCTTCAGCGACTCGGCATCGATGTCGACGAGGCGACGATCGCGCAGCTTCGGCGTGCCGGCGATCCACACGTCGCTGACCTGATGCCGCGTCGCCACGTAGATCAGGTGCGAGATGACGTGGTAGAGCGGCTGCAGTTCGAGCGCACTCAAGTCCACCAGCACCAGATCGGCCTGCTTGCCGGGTTCGATCGAGCCGATCTCGTCGTCGCGGCCCAGCGCCCTGGCGCCGGCCATCGTCGCGGCTTCGAGCGCCGACGCCGCATCGAGCGCACGCGCGTCGCTGGAGACGGCCTTGGCGAGCAGGGCGGCGTGGCGGGTCTCCTCGAACATGTCGAGGTCGTTGTTGCTGGCACAGCCGTCGGTGCCGATGGCGACATTGGCACCGGCCACGCGCAGCGCCTCGACCGGGCAGAAGCCCGAAGCGAGCTTCAGGTTCGATTGCGGGCAGTGCGCGATGTGCACGCCGCGCTCGGCGCAGAGTTTGATCTCGCCGTCGGTGAGCTGGGTCATGTGCACGGCGATCAGGCGCGAATCGACGATGCCTAGGCGGTCGAGCCGCGCCAGCGGGCGTTGGCCGTGCTGTGCCTGCGAATCGGTGATCTCCTGCGCCGTCTCGTGGACGTGACAGTGGATGGGGATATCGAGCTGCGCCGAGAGCATGTCGATGCGCTCGAAGCTGGCGTCCGACACCGTGTACGGCGCGTGCGGCGCGAAGGCGAAGCGGATCAGCGGATCATTGCGCCAGGCGTCGAACACCTCGAGCGCCTTGTCGAAGTACTCGGCGGTGGTCCGCGCCCAGGGCGACGGGAACTCGATGATGGGCAGACCGACGGTGGCGCGAAAGCCGAGGCGCTTGTAAGTGGCCGCCTGCACGTCGGGGAAGAAGTAGTTCTCGTTGCAGCAGGTGGTGCCGCCGCGGAGCATCTCGGCCACCGCCAGTTCGATGCCGTCCGCGATGTAGTCCGGCGCCATCACCGCGCCCTCGATCGGCCAGATGTGCGCTTGCAGCCAGGGCATCAGCGGCAGGTCATCGGCCACGCCGCGCAGCAGGGTCATCGGGTTGTGGGTGTGGATGTTGATGAGACCCGGGATCAGCGCGGCTTCAGGCCGCGAGACGATCTCGGCCGGCAGGAAGCGCGCGCGCGCCTCGGCGCGCGGCAGCACGGCGAGGATCCGGCCGTCCTTCACCGCGACGGCGTGCTCGGCCAGCACCGCGCCCTTCGGCACCACCGGCACGACGAATCCGGCTTCGATCAACAGGTCGCAGGGTTCCAGCATTTCATTCCCCGGATAAGGCAGCGGCGCGCCGGTGAGGACGCGCCGCAAGAGTGCCGGCCGCGCCGTGGCGGGCCGATGACGCCGATGGATGGCGCGCGATTACTTGACGCGGCTGACGTACTCACCGGTGCGGGTGTCGACCTTGATGATTTCGTCCTGCGCCACGAACAGCGGCACACGGAC
>DMHI01000156.1:5968-11073 GCA_003449515.1 Lysobacteraceae bacterium
CCGCGCACACCCGGATCGGTCTCGACGATCTTCAGCTCGACGAAGTTCGGCGCCTGCACGGCGATCGGCGTGCCGTTCCACAGCGTCACCACGCAGGGCTCTTCGCCCTTGATCCACTTCGCGGTGTCACCCACGCCAGCGGCGTCGGCCTGCACCTGCTCGAAGGTCTCCTGCTGCATGAAGTGCCAGAACTCGCCGTCGGTGTAGAGGTACTGCATGTCGGTGTCGACCACGTCGGCGGCTTCCACGCTGTCGGTCGCCTTCATGGTCATTTCGACCACGCGGCCCGACTTGATGAAGCGGTACTTCACGCGGGTGAAGGCCTGGCCCTTGCCCGGCTTGACGTATTCCGTCTCGGTGATGACGCACGGCTCGTTGTTGACGATGATCTTCATGCCGTTCTTGACGTCATTCATGCCGTAGCTGGCCATGCGGGTGCTCCTCGAACCTTTAGAATGCAGCCGGTGATGATACCCGTTCCCGCCGCCGCCCGGCAGCCGGCCCGCTGGCAGGCCCTGTGGCGTGACGCCTTGCGCGACCCCGTCGAACTGCTGGAAGGCCTCGGTCTGCCGGAGCTCGCCGCGCGCGTCTCGGCGTCGGCGCAGGCGCAGTTTCCGCTGCGCGTGCCGCGCGGATTCGCGGCGCGGATGCGCCACGGCGACCCGCACGACCCGCTGCTGCGCCAGGTGCTGCCGCTCGACGACGAGGACCGCCTCGTGCCCGGCTTCGGCCTTGACGCCGTGGGCGATGGCGCCGCCAAGGGCGGCACCGGCGTCATCCACAAGTACGAGGGCCGCGCCCTGCTGATCGCCACCGGCAGTTGCGCCATCCACTGCCGCTACTGCTTCCGCCGGCATTTTCCGTATGCCGAGGAAACCGCCGCGGCCGGCGGCTGGGCCCCGGCACTTCAGTACCTGCGGGCCAATCCGAGCATCCGCGAGGTCATCCTTTCCGGCGGCGACCCGCTGAGCCTGTCGACCGCGAAGCTGGCTGAACTCACCGATGGGCTGCGCGGCCTGCCGCAAATCACCCGGCTGCGCCTCCACACGCGCCTGCCGGTCGTGCTGCCCGAGCGGATCGACGGCGAGTTCCTCGACTGGATCGCTGCCCTGCCCTGGCCGGTGGTGATGGTGATGCACGCGAACCACGCCAACGAGATCGGCGCCAACGGAGCCGACGACGGCGTGCGCGAGGCCTGTGCGGCCCTGCGTGCGCGCGGCGTGCATCTGCTGAACCAGGCTGTGCTGATGCGCGGCGTCAACGATTCGGCCGATGCGCTCGTCGCGCTGTCGGAGGCGCTGTTCGCCGCGGGCGTGCTGCCCTACTACCTGCACCTGCTGGATCGCGTGCAGGGCGCGGCGCACTTCGAAGTGCCGGAAGCCGAGGCGCTGGCGCTGCGCGATGCGATCCACGCGCGGTTGCCGGGATTTCTGCTGCCGAGGCTGGTGCGCGAGATCGCCGGCGAAGCCGGCAAGACACCGCGCTGACGGCGCGCCGGGGGCTGCCAAGCGGCGTGCTGTCCGTATACTGCGGCGCAGTACCGCTTTCCCCCAGGAGCCCGCATGCCGACCCACGACGCCGTCCTCCGCCTGCTGCTGGTCGACGACCGGATCGAGGATGCCGAGCAGCTCACCAGCCTGCTCCGCAACGGCGGCATGGCGGTACGGCCGCAGCGACCCGACGGCGTTGACGAGCTTCGCCAGTTGCTCGCCACACAGGCCATCGACCTCGTGCTCGCGTCGATCTCGGCCAGGTCACTGCCCTTCGACGTCGTGGTGCGCGAAGTCCAGGCGTCCGGCAAGGACCTCGGTCTGCTCGCGGTGATCGAGCAGCTCGATGACGATGTGCTGCTCGATGCGCTCAAGCGCGGTGCGCGCGACGTGGTGCTGCGCGGCCAGCCCATCCAGGCGCAGTTGATCGTGCGTGCCGAGGCCGAGTTCGTGCGCACCCGCCGCGCCGTGCGCTCGCTCGAGGCGCTGCTGCGCGAGACCGAGCGCCGCTGCGATGCGCTGATCAACTCCTCGCGCGATCCGATCGCCTACATCCACGAGGGAATGCACATCCGCGCCAACGAGGCCTACCTCGAGATGTTCGGCTACGCCAGCTTCGAGGATATCGAGGGGCTCTCCGCGCTCGACCTGATCGCACCATCGCATGCGGCGGGCTTCAAGGATCTGCTCAAGCGTCTCTCGAAGGGCGAAGCGCCACCGCCGCAGCTCGAGATCAAGGCCGTGGATGCCTCGGGTGCCGAGTTCGATGCGCTGATGGAGTTCACCCCCGCGTCGTACGAAGGCGAGGCCTGCCTGCAGATCGTGTTCCGCCCGCAGCTCGTCGATGCCTCGATGGCGGCCGAGCTCGATGCGCTGCGCCATCGCGACCCGCTCACCGGACTGGCGAACCGCGCCCACTTCATGAGCGAGTTGGAGCGCGCGGTCGCCGCCGCGGCCGGCGGACGCCACCATCAGGCGCTGCTGCTGGTGGAGCCGGACAACTACGACGCGCTGATCGGAGGCATCGGGCTCGCGCAGGCCGACGATCTGCTGAAGGCCCTGTGCGCTCGCCTCGAAGGTGTGCTCGACGGAACCACCATCGCCGGGCGCCTGTCGGATCATCGCTTCGCCGTCGTCTGCCGCCTGCACGACCACAAGGCGACGCTGGCGCGTGCCGAGGCGATCCGGGCCGCCTTCCACGGCCGCATCCTCGAGATCGGCGATCGTTCGCTCACGCTTACCGTCAGCGTGGGTGGCGTGCAGATCGGCGAACGCAACGCCCAGATCGATCCGGTGCTGAGCCGCGCCGAGAGCAGCCTGCAGTCGGCGATGGGGGTTGGCGGCGATCGGGTCGAGATCCACGATCCAAGCGCCCGCGACCGCGCCGAAGAGGAGCGCATCCAGGCCTGGGTCCAGCGCCTGCGCGACGCCCTCGACAGCAACGGCTTCACCCTGCACTACCAACCCATCGTGAGCCTGAGCGGCGAGCCGGGCGAGACCTACGAGGCCTATCTGCGGCTCAAGGGCAACGGCGGCGAGATCATCATGCCCTCCACCTTCCTGCCGCTGGCGCAGGAGCAGGGACTCGGCCCGGTGATCGACCGCTGGGTGATCCATCGCGCGGTCGCGGTGATCGCCGAGCGGCAGGCGGCGGGCAAGGACACGACGCTGTACGTGAAACTCGGCCCGGAGAGCATCTCGGCGAACGACCAGCTGGGGCGGGAGATCGTCGACGCGGTCCGGGCAGCCGGAATCCCCGGCGGGCGGCTGGTGCTCGAACTGCACGAACCCTCGGTGTTCACCCACCTCAAGGCCATCCAGGGCTTCGCGCAGACGCTGCGCACCGCCGGCGTGCGGCTGGCGCTCGAGCACTTCGGCACCGGGCTGAACTCGTTCCAGTTGCTGCAGCATATCGATGCCGACGTCATCAAGGTCGACCGCAGCTACATCACCGATCTCGCGCACAACCCCGACAACCAGGCGAAGGTGCGTGAGTTCGCCGGGAGGGCGCGCGAACTCGGCAAGACCTGCGTGGTCCACTACGTGCAGGACGCGGCGAGCATGACGGTGTTGTTCGGGATCGGCGTGGACTACGTCGAGGGCGACTTCCTCGCCGCCGCCGGACCGGCGATGAACTACGACTTCGGCTGATCGGCGTACCACGTCCGCACACGCGCGGCGGCCTCGAGGCCGCTGCGCCAGGCCTGTGCCGCGGCGTGAACGCCCGCCCCGGCCTCCCAGCCGATGGCATCGCCGGCCAGTGCGATGCGGAGCGCATCGTCGCCCGTGAGCCGGCAACCACGGACCGGCAGCGCGTAGCGCCAGCGGTGGGCCACCGCCGAGACGACCTCGCTGGCGTTGATCGGCAGGGCATCGATCGATGCCGCGACGAGGCGATCGGCCACCGCCTCGGCATCGTCATCGAGATGCGCGATCGACCAGTCGCTGCGCGCGTGCAGCACCACCTGCCCGGCGTCGGCGCGACCGGGCTTGGCATCGTCGAGGCTGACGCGCTGCAGTGGCCCATCGACGACCCCACCGCCCGCACCGCTGGCACCGATGCGCAGCCGTGCGGCCGCCGCCGCCGATACCCGCAGCAGGGCGGCCCACACCGGATCGTGCTGCGCATCACCGAGGGCGGCGCACAGTGCGCCCAGCGCGACGGCAGCGGTCGCGTCACCCGAACCATGGCTGCGGCCGGCCTCGATGAGGGCGATGGCCTGCGGTGGCGGAATGGCGAGCACCAAGCCCGTGGCCACGGCGAGCGGCTGGCCTTCCCGGTCACGCGCGATCCAGCGCCCCCCGGCGCGCTGCAGCGCGGCCACCGTGATGCCCCAACGCGGGCGCACCGGGCCCAGCGCGTGCTGCACCAACGCATTCATACCGGGCACGCCCACCCAGGCAGTGCCCATGCGCGCCGCCGCGCCGGCCTGCTCGGCTTCGGCAAGCCACTCGGAGAAATCACCCTGCGCCTGCAAGGCGATGGCGCCGTGATCGAAGGCGGCATCATCGACGCGGCGCGTGCTGAGTCGCCCGCCGGGGCCGCGCCCCTTGTCGAAAACGGCGACCGCATGACCGGCCGCGACGAGCAGACGCGCCGCGGTGGCACCGGCCAGACCGGCACCGACGACGATCACGTCGGCATCGACCGATGCCTCTGGACCGCCGTTGGCGTTCGCGCTCACGGGCACGTGCCGGTGTCGCGACGGCTTCAGCGCACGCCGGTCTCGTTGCGGGCGATCACGAGCCGCTGGATTTCGCTGGTGCCCTCGTAGATCTCGGTGATCTTGGCGTCGCGGAAGTAGCGCTCGAGCGGCATCTCCTTCGAGTAGCCCATGCCGCCGTGGATCTGCACCGCGGCGTGGGTGATCCACATCGCGGCTTCGGAGGCCGTGAGCTTGGCCACCGAGGCCTCGGTGCTAAAGCGGCCGCCGTTCTTGTCGGTCTGCGCCTTCGTCCACGCCGCGCGCAGCGTGAGGATCTGCGCGGCGTCGAGCTTGCACTTCATGTCGGCGATCTTGGCCTGGATCATCTGGAAGCTGCCGATGGGCTGGCCGAAGCTCTTGCGCTCCTTCACGTAGGCCACGCTGGCCTCGTAGGCGGCGCGGGCGAGGC
>DMHI01000110.1:0-197 GCA_003449515.1 Lysobacteraceae bacterium
CGCTCCTCGCTGACCTGCTCGCTGCGGAGCTGGCCCGATTCCGGCGCGTAGATCTCGCGCGCCTCTTCAACCGCCGAGAAATCCATGTCGATGGCCACTTCGCTGCGCACCCGCCCCATGCCGACCAAGGGCTCGATCAGGGCAGCGACGCGCGCGGCCAGCGAGACCTCCTTCTCGCGCGTCAGGGCGAACTGCTC
>DMHI01000110.1:527-729 GCA_003449515.1 Lysobacteraceae bacterium
CGCGCGTCAGGGCGAACTGCTCGGCGCTGATCGCGTTCGGCGAGTCAGCCGCGTCGCGGGTGAGCAGGCGACCGGATTCGTCGACCACCGTGACCCGCTCGGGCACGAGATTCGGAATGCCGTTGGCGACCAGATGCTGGATCGCCTGCACCTCGTCGGGCTTGAGCAGGCGACCCGGCAACAGGCCCACCACCACCGAGGC
>DMHI01000110.1:1080-3574 GCA_003449515.1 Lysobacteraceae bacterium
GGCGGCGGCGGGCTGCTGCTGGCGGGTGAACGCCGACGGACGCGGAAGTGCGAGGTGCACACGGGCCTCGCGGATCGGGCGCAACTGGCGGATTGTGCGGGCAAGTTCGGTTTCCAGCGCGCGCTGGTAACGCGCGGTCTCGACGAACTGGCTGACGCCGAAGCCGGGGTCGCGCTCGATCAGCGCCATGCCCGGGCCATCGCTGCTGCCGAGGCCGGCTGTGGCCAGCGCCATCCGCGCGTCCTGCAAGCGCTCACCGGGCACCTGCACATCGCCGGTCGCGGGGTTGATCTCGACCGGGATCTGCGCGGAGCGCAGCGCGTCGGCGAATTCGGCCGCACTCGCCGCGTCGATGCCGCTCTGCACCGTCACCAGTGCCGGGCGCTGCAGCCAGAAGAAGGCCCAGAGCCCGCCGGCGATGGCGAGGGTGAGCAGGCCGAGCGCCCAGAGCTGACGCAGCAGCCCGCCGCGGCTGATCTGCGCGAGCAGGCCGGGCGGCGCGGGCGGTGGCGGCGGTAGGGCGACGGCATTCATCGGTCAGGGTCCCGAACGTCAGAGCGGCATGTTCATCACGTCCTGGTAGGCCTGCACGAGGCGGTTCCGGACTTCGACGGTGGCGCGGAAGGCGACGCTGGAGGCCTGCGCGGCCACCATCACGCGGGCGAGGTCGGCACCCGGCTCCCCGCGTTCGAAGGCGGCCTGCAGCTCGCGCGTCTCCGCCTGCAGGCCGTTGACCCGGCGCAGCGCGCTGCCCAGCGCATCGCCGAACGACGGCGCGCCAACGGCGGAGGCCCCGGCAGGTGCTCCGGCCGCGGGCACGCCGCCGATGCCCTGCGCGCCGGCACCGGCCGCAGCCGCCGCCGCGCCCAGTGCGCCGACCTGGCTCTGGTAGCTGCGGATCTGCGAGAGCACGGAGGCGATGGCGTCGGTCATGGCGGCAAGGGTGCAAGCCGCGTGCCATGGCCGCTACCGCGCCGGCCGGCGGAAACCCGCCGCCGCATGCGAGCATCCGGGTCATGGACGCCACCGCCAGCACGCCCGCCTTTCCCGCCATCGACGCCGTGCTGGCCGCGTTCGACGGGCCTTGGCTCGGTCTGGCCTGGGCCGGCTACGTGGCGGTGCTGGCGGCGTGGATCGTGCGCCAACGCCGCGAGCCGATGGCCACCCTGGCCTGGCTGCTGGGGCTCGCCTGGCTGCCGGTGCTGGGCTGGGCGGTGTACTGGTGGCTCGGCCCGCAGCGCATCCAGCGCAGCAAGCTGAAGCGCCTGCGCGCACGACTCGCGCTCGCCGAGGCCCGCCTCCCACCCTGCGGCGATGCCTCGGAGGCCGGGCAGGAGCGCCTGGTCGAGGCCAGCACCGGCCACGCGCCGACCACCGCGACCCGCCTCGACCTGCTCACCGGCGGCGAGCTCACCTACAAGGCGCTGTTCGATGCGGTGGCCCTGGCGCGACGTTCGATCCACCTCGAGTACTACATCTACGAACCGGACAGTGTCGGCACCCGGCTGCGCGACCTGCTCGCCGCCAAGGCCCGCGACGGCGTCGAGGTGCGCCTCCTGCTCGACGGCCTGGGCTCGCGGCGCTGCTCGCCCAAGTTCCTCCAGCCGCTGCTCGCCGCCGGCGGCGAGGTGGGCTGGTTCCATCCGCTCAAGCTCGGCCACCTGCTCTGGCGGCCCACGCTGAACCTGCGCACCCATCGCAAGATCGCGGTGATCGATGGCGTCGTGGGCTTCACCGGCGGCGTCAACATCAGCGACACCCAGAGCGAGCGCGTCTCGGCCGCGGCTTACCACGATCTTCACCTCGCGCTGGAGGGCGAGATCGTGCGCGCGTTGCAGCTCGCCTTCGCCGAGGACTGGCACTACGCCACCGGCGCCAAGCTGGTCGATGCCGCCTACTGGCCCACGCCGCGGCGCGGCCCGGTGCGCTGCCAGCTGGTGCCCTCGGGCCCGGACAATCCCCTCGCGCCCATCCACCGACTCACCGTCGAGGTGCTGCACAACGCCAAGCGCCGGGTCTGGATGATGACGCCCTACTTCGTGCCCGATGCCCCGGTGCTGCTGGCATTGACCAATGCGGCGCTGTCCGGGCTCGACGTGCGTCTGCTGGTCCCACGCGTCAACGACAACCGGCTGGTGCGCGCGGCCGCGCGCAGCTTCTACCCCGAGCTGCTGGCTGCCGGCGTGCGGGTGTTCGAGTTCCAGCCGCGCATGCTGCATGGCAAGGCCCTGCTGGTCGACGACGAGATCGCCCTGATCGGCAGTGCCAACGTCGATCCGCGCAGCTTCTTCCTGAACTTCGAACTCTCGGTGCTGGCCCGCGATGCCGGCGTGGCGGCGGCACTGGCGGCGCGCGTCGAGGGCGACCTCGCGCTGTCGACGGAAGTGCCGCGCGGCTGGCGCCCACGCGGTCTGCAGGCCTACCTCGACAGCGCGGCACGGCTGCTGGCACCGGTGCTCTGAGACGCGCCGTGCCCGCCGCGCCGCAAGGCGGC
>DMHI01000110.1:3927-6341 GCA_003449515.1 Lysobacteraceae bacterium
GGCGGCGGGCCGCGGGCTAGACTCGTGGCCCCCTCGCGCTACGGACGCTTCCGATGGCCTGGCTGATCTTCGCCGCCGCACTCGCCTGCTTCGCCCTCGCCATCACGCTGCCGTTGGGCACCGCGCTCGTCCTGCTGCTGCTCGCTGGCGCGCTCGGGCTGCTGGTGGCGGGCACCACGCGGCTGATCGGCGATCGCGGCGGCAGCACCTCGCGCTCGGCCGCGCCGCTGCTCGACGCCGCCGAGATGCAGCGGCTGGCGCGCGCCGGCCGCGGCCCGGCCCAGGACGACGCGCCATGACCCTGCTCAGCATCAACCTCAACAAGGTGGCCGTACTGCGGCAATCGCGCGGCGGAGCACTGCCGTCGCCGCTGGCGGCAGCGCGACTCTGCCTCGCCGCGGGCGCGCGCGGCATCACCGTGCACCCGCGCCCGGACCGCCGCCACATCACCGCCGAGGATGTCGACGCCCTCGCCGCGCACCTGCCCGCGGGCGTCGAGTTCAACATCGAGGGCAACCCGTTCGCGCCGGAGCGCGCCGGCTATCCCGGCCTGCTGGCCCTGGCCGCCCGCGCCCGGCCGGCGCAAGTCACCTTCGTCCCCGATGCCGACGGCCAGATCACCTCCGACCACGGCTTCGACCCGTTGTCGCCGCCCGCCGGGCTTGCGGCGCAGATCGCCGCGTTCCGCGCGCTGGGATGTCGTGTCTCGCTGTTCGTGGATCCCGGCACCACCGCGCTCGAACCCCTGCGTGACGCCGGAGCCGAACGCATCGAGATCTACACCGGACCCTACGCCAGCGCCTTCGATGCCGCCTGCGGCCGCGATGACACGCTGCTGGCCGCGCCCTTGCGCCCGCCGGCGGCCCTCGAGTGCGCGGAGCGCAGCCGCCATGCCGCCCTCGATGCCGCCCTCGATGCCTGCGCCGCCAGCGCGCGCGCCGCGCAGGCCCTGGGGCTCGGCGTCAATGCCGGCCATGACCTCTCGCAGCACAATCTCGCGCTGTTCTTGGCGCGCGTACCGGGCGTGCTCGAGGTGTCGATCGGCCACGCGCTGGTGGCCGAGAGTCTGGTCGACGGCCTCGACGCCACGGTGCGCCGCTACCGCGCGATCACCGGCGGCTGAATGGAAACGCCGCCCGCAGGCGGCGCGTCCATCGCGGCGGGCCGGCACGGCCGGCACCGGTGCGCCTACTGGCTCTGATCGACGAAGACGATCTTTTCCATCTGCGCGTTCTGCGCCCGGGCCAGCACACGCGCCAGCACCTCGTACTCGGCCTCGGCATCAACCTCGATCTCGAGACGCGGCTGCTGCGCGGCGGGTAGCACCTGCGTGCGCGACTGGGTGATGTCCTCGAACTGCGACTGCAGCGTGGCCATCGGCGCCAGCGTGTTGTTGAGCAGCACCTCGCCAGCGGCGGTGATCCGCAGCGACACCGGCGGCGGCGGCTCGACCGGCGGCGGCGGCGGCGGGTTGAGGGCGCGCTGCGGCAAGGTGACGTTGATCCACGAGGCCGGCGTCGGTGCCGTGACCATGAAGATGATCAGCAGCACGAGCAGGATGTCGATCAACGGGACGACGTTCATGTCGGCCTTCGGGCCAGACCCTGCGGTGGAGAAGGCCATGGCTTACTGCTCCGGTTCGGAAACGAAGTTGATCGAGCGCATTCCCGCAACGCGGGCACGCGTGGTCACCTCCCGCACCAGCGCGTAGCGCGTTTCGGCGTCGGCGCGGAGCTGCAGCTCCGGCTGCGGCACCTTCTGCGCCTCGATGGCAAGACGCGTTTCCAGCATGTCCGGTCCGGTGAGTTGCTCGTCGAACCAGAAGATGGTGCCGTCATCGCGCAAGGAAATCGTGATCGGCGCTACGCGCTGCGACGGCGGACGCTCGTCGACCGACGCCTTCGGCAGCTCCAGCTGCACGCTCTCCGACACCGAGGCCGTGACCATGAAGATGATCAGCAGCACCAGCATCACGTCGACGAGCGGCACCACATTGGGCTCGGTGAAACCGCCGTCCTGGTCGGAACTGAAAGCCATGAGGAATCTCCAGCGGGAGGGGCGTCAGCCCCTCAGCGCTTGTCGCCCGTGCGGGCGCCGGTCACGAAGAAATCGTGCAGATCGTGCGCGAAGGCGTCGAACTGGCCGATCAGCTTGCGGTTGTTGCGGTTGAAGGCGTTGAACGCGATCACCGCCGGGATGGCCACGAACAGACCGAGGAAGGTCATGATCAGCGCCTCGCCGACCGGACCGGCCACCGCCTTGATCGAGCTCTCGCCCGAGGCCGACAGTCGCACCAGCGCGATCAGGATGCCCCAGACGGTGCCGAGCAGACCGACGAACGGCGCGATCGCGCCGGTGGTGGCAAGCCAGGTCTGGCCGTCTTCGAGGGCCACCGACTCACGGGCCACGGCCTG
>DMHI01000256.1:0-4369 GCA_003449515.1 Lysobacteraceae bacterium
GCGACGTCGTCCAGCGGCATGCCGAACTTCGCCTCCTTGCCGCCGGTCTTGACCTTGTCGTGGTGGCCGGAGCCGAAGCCCGGATCGACGCGCAGCATCAGTTCACGACCGCGGAAGGTCTCGGGCCATTCGGTGAGCAGGGCCGGGTTGTCGAGCGTGACGTGCACGCCGAGCGCGAAGGCCTGCTCGAACTCCACCCGCGGCGCGAAGCTCGGGGTGAACAGCACGCGCTCGGGGTTGAGGTCCGGCAGGTGGCGCAGCACATGCTCGACTTCCGCCAGCGACACGCACTCGAACCCGAGCCCTTCCGCGTCGAGCGTCTTCAGGATGGCCGGATGCGGGTTGGCCTTCAGCGCGTAGTGCGCGCGGTCGACCGCCGCGAGTGCGCGCAGCTGCCGCGCGCGCTCGCGCACCGTGGGCAAGTGATACGCGTAGGTGGGCGTGTGCTTCTGCGCCAACGCGATCAGCCGCAAGCGCTCCGCCTGCCACCACGTCGCGCGTGGCGGCTTCGGCGCGCCCAGCTCGCGCCAACTCGGCCCGAACACCGCCGTCTCGTCGATGGGCATGGCGTTGGACGCGATCAGCAGGCCGTGCAGGGTCGGCAGCAGGCCTTCGGCCAGCGCTTCGTCGACGACGAAGGTGAGGTTGAGATCGTTCGAGCTCTGCGAGATCAGGTGCACGCGCTCGCGGCCGAAGGTGGCCAGCACTTCCGTCAGGCGATGCAGGCGCGAACGCATGCCGCGGCCCACCAGCGTGATCGACGCACAGGGCGCGATCACCTTGACCCGGCAGAAGCGCTCGAGGTCGCGGCACAGCGCTTCGAGCACGTTGGTGCTGACCAGATTGTCGCTGGGGTCGAGCGAGACGGTGACGTTGGTCTCCGACGAGCCGATCAGGTCCACCGACAGCCCGTGCGTCTTGAAGCAGCCGAAAACTTCGGCCAGAAAGCCCACCTGCTGCCACATGCCGATGGTCTCCATCGACACCAGCACGATGCCGCGCCGCGCGCTGATCGCCTTGACGCCCGCGACCGTCGCCGCGTGGCCGTCAATCACCGTGCCGGCGAGGTCGGGGTTCTCGGTGTCGCGGATCCACATCGGCACGCCGGCCTCGCGGCAGGGCGTCAGGCAGCGCGGATGCAGCACTTTCGCGCCGGTGGTGGCGATCTCCTGCGCTTCGGCGAAATCCAGACGCGACAACAGGCGCGCTTCCGGCACCTGCCGCGGGTTGGCGCTGAACATGCCCGGCACGTCGGTCCAGATCTCGACGCGGCGCGCCTTCAGCAAGGCACCGAAGTACGCCGCCGAGGTGTCGGAGCCGCCGCGGCCGAGGATCGCCGTGCCGCCATCGCGATGCCGGGCGATGAAGCCCTGGGTGATCGCGAAGCGTTCGGGCTTCGCCACCAGCCGCTCGCGCGCCGCCGGGTCCATGAAGTCGCAGGACACCGACAGCCGCTGCGCCCAGGGCGTCGCGTTGGGCTGCTCGATGGCGCGCATCGACTCGCGCGCGTCCCACCACTCGAGCGCCATGCCTTTCGTGCGCAGGTAGGCGACGCCAAGCGTGGAACTCAGCAGCTCGCCCTGCGCCAGCAGCTCGGCCTGCCACGGCAGCTCGGCCTTTGCCGCGCGCGGATCGGTGGCCAGCGCGCGCAGCGCTGCGAAGCGCGCTCCCAGCACCGCCTCGACGTCAACGCCCAGCTCCGTCGCGAACGCGGCGTGGCGCTCGACCAGCGCCTCCGCTTTCTCATGAAGGCCGGCGCTGTCGTGATGCCCATCGATCATAGTCTGCAGCGCATTCGTCACGCCCGAGAGCGCCGACACCACCACCAGCACGCGCGCGTCGTCCTCATCCGCGCGGCGCTGCATGAGTTTTCCGATCGTGTCCCAGCGCGATTTTTTCGACACGCTGGTGCCCCCGAACTTCAGGACGATCCAGTCATTGGCGAACGCGGGGACAGGGCGAGTCATCGGGAGCGGCACCTCACAAGGCCGTGGGTTCGAGGGGAAGGCGGAAAAAGCAATGCCGCCCAGTCAGGCGGCATGCCAAGGATAGCCTGCGATTTGCCGCCACGCCGAGAGCCGAGCGTGCTGTCGCACCCCGCCATGCGCATCGGTGGTGGCTTGTGGCGGCACGCGGGCAACGGGGACACTCTGCGCATGACCACTCACGACTTCATGCAGCTCGACGTCTTCGCCGACCAGCCGGGGCGCGGCAATCCGCTCGGCGTGGTGTTCGCCGCCGACGATCTCGACAGCGCCGCGATGCAGGCCCTCGCCGCCTGGCTCAACCTCTCCGAAACCACCTTCGTGCTGAAGGCCTCGCAGCCCGGCGCCGACTACCGCCTGCGCATCTTCACGCCGCGCCAGGAGCTGCCCTTCGCCGGCCATCCCAGCGTGGGCACCGCGCATGCGGTGCTCGAACGCTCGCAGGCCACGCCGAAGCCCGGCAGCAACAGCACGCAGCGACTGCTGCAGGAATGCGCCGCCGGCCTGCTGCCGCTGCGCGTCGAAGGCGACGGCGATGCGCGCGTCATCCACGTGCGGGCGCCGCGCGGTGTGGAGCGCCCGGCCGATGCGGCACCGGTGCTGGCGAGCTTGAACGGCGCGCCGCTGGGGGCGGTGCGTCCGGCGCTCGTCGACAATGGCCCGCGCTGGTGGTGCATCGAACTCGCCGATGAAGCCACGGTGCGCGCACTTGCGCCAAACCTCGACGCGATGGCCGCGGCGAACCGCGCCGACGGCAGCGTGGGCGTGGCCGTCTATGCACGCTGTGCGGGCACGGTGGCGCGATCCATCACGCCGACACCCGATGAGGCCGGCCCTGCGCTGGTCGTCCGCGCCTTCGTGCCGGCTGATGGCATCCCCGAAGACCCGGTGACGGGCAGCGCCAACGCGGCCATCGCCGCCTGGCTGCAGTCCAACGACGCCCTGCCGGCACGGCGTTTCCGCAGCTCGCAGGGCCGCGAGGTCGGCCGCGACGGCGTGGTCGAGATCGAGGTCGACGCCGACGGCGAGGTCTGGATCGGCGGCCGCACGCAGACCGTCATTGAAGGCCGGCTGTCGTGGTGAGCGCCGCATCGCCGGGCCGCTCGCCTTCGAGCGCCGCACGTCAGCGCACCGCGCGTCGCTTCATGCACCTCGACGTGTTCGCGCCGCGTGTCGGCGCCGGCAATCCGCTGGCCGTCGTGCTCGATGCCGAAGGCCTCGACACCGACGCCATGCAGCGCATCGCCGCGTGGACCAAGGTCATCGAAACCACCTTCGTGCTGCCGCCCACCACGCCGGCGGCCAGCTACCGCGTGCGCATCTTCACCCCGCGCCGGGAGCTCGCCTTCGCCGGGCATCCCAGCGTCGGCACCGCGCACGCCGTGCTGGCGGCGGGGCGGGCCACGCCGCGTGTCGAGGCCGACGGCCGGCGCGTGCTGGTGCAGGAGTGCGGCGCCGGCCTGCTGCCGGTGCGCGTGGCCGGTGATGGCGCGGCGCGGTCGTTGTTCGTGCAGGCCCCGGCCACGCAGGTGCTGGCACGCCGCGATGCCGGCGACATCGGGCTTCACGGCTTGCTGGGTGGGCGCCTGTCGAACGCGGGTGCGGCGCTGATCGATGGGGGGCGCCGCTGGTGGGTGGCCGAACTCGTCGACGAAGCCGCGGTGCGCGGCTGGCTGCCGGACTTCGAAGGCATCGCAGCGCTCGCCGCCGCGCACGAGGCGATGGGCCTCACCGTGTTCGCCCGCTGCCCGCGCGATCGTCCGATCGTCGGTGCATCCGGCGGCAACGGCTACGACCTCGTCGTGCGCGCGCTGATGCCGATGGGCAGCGGCTACGAGGACCCGGCATCGGGCGCTGCCAACGCCGCACTCGCCGGCTACCTGCATGCGACCGGACAGGCCGCCGATCTTGGCCAACACTACGTCGTCAGCCAAGGGCGCGAAGTGGGCCGCGATGCCCGCCTCGAACTGGTGCACGAGGCGGGGCGCATCTGGGTGGGAGGGCGCACGCAGACCGTGGTCGACGGCGCGCTGCGCTGGTGAAGCGCCGACGCCGCGGACGGAGCCGTCGTCGAATCCACCATGGCCGAGGCCGTCGCGGTAGCCACGTTGGCGGTAGCGGTAGCGGTCGCGGNNCTCCCAGAAGGCGGTCGCGGTGCGGGGCAAGGTGGCCATGGACGTACTCCATCGGTGGGGGACAAGCGCGAAAGTCTACGCCCGCCGCGCGACGGTGGCGTTGCTTGACGCTGCCCCAGCGCCGGGCGGAAGGTGGCCTCCCGCGCACGGCACCCGCGTCGTTCCGCCCGGCCGCGCCGCGCCTCGCTTTCCCGTTCGCTTTCCGTCAAGGAGTCGGCTCATGGGGTATGGCACCGCGCAGATCCGCAA
>DMHI01000256.1:4508-11581 GCA_003449515.1 Lysobacteraceae bacterium
CGGTCGCGGGCGATCGCGCCACCCGGGAGCCGGCGGGGGAATCGGTCCGTCGCCCGCAAGCCGTCTGGCTTGACGGTGCCGCGCGACAGGCGGAAGGTGGCTTTGCCGCCCGGCCCGATGGTCGCGCCGCACCCGCTTTCCCGCTCGCTTTCCGTCAAGGACTCGGCTCATGGGCCATGGCACCGCGCAGATCCGCAACCTCGCCTTCATCGGGCCCGCCGGCAGCGGCAAGACCACGCTCTTCGAAGCCGTGCTGGCACGCGCCGGGCGCATCGCCACCGCAGGCAGCGTCGAGCGAGGCACCACGGTCAGCGACTTCGACGCCATCGAGAAGCAGCGCGGGCATTCGCTCGCCATCGCCATCAGCCACGCCGACCACGAGGGTCTGCACCTCAACCTGATCGACACCCCCGGCATGGCCGATTTCCGCGGGCCGGCGCTCACCGCGCTGGCCGCCGTCGAAACCGCCTGCATCGTCGTTTCCGCATCGCAGGGCGTGGATTACGGCACGCGCCGGATGATGGACTACGCGAAGTCGCGCAACCTCTGCCGGGTGCTCGTCGTCAACAAGATCGACGCCGAGGGCGTCGATCTCGCGCGATTGCTCGATGAACTGCGCGCGGCCTTCGGTGCCGAATGCCTGCCGATCAACCTGCCCGCCGACGGTGGAAAACGCGTGGTCGACTGCTTCCGCAACCGCGCGGGCGGGTCGGATTTCGGGCCGGTGGCCGAATGGCACCAGCGGATCGTCGATCAAGTCGTGGAGATCAACGAGACGGTGATGGGCCACTACCTCGAAGACGGCGAGGAGGGCCTTACCGGCGAGGAACTGCACGACGCCTTCGAACAGTGCCTGCGCGAGGGGCACCTGATCCCGGTGTGCTTCACGTCGGCGCGCAGTGGTACGGGCGTCGGCGAATTCCTGGCGGTGGCCGAGCAGCTCTTCCCGCATCCGGGCGAGGCCAACCCGCCGCCCTTCGTACGCGGCCAGGGCGAGGCGGCCACGCCGGTGCTGGCCGCGCCCGACGCGAACGCGCACGTCATTGCCGACGTGTTCCAGATCGTGCACGACCCGTTCGCCGGAAAACTCGCGGTGTTCCGCGTGTTCCAGGGCACGCTGAAGCGCGACGCCCAGCTCTTCGTCGATGACGGCCGCAAGCCGGTGCGCATCGGCCACCTGTTCAAGCTGCACGGCAACGAGCGCCAGGAGATCGCCCAGGCCGTGCCCGGCGACATCGCCGCAGTGGCCAAGCTCGACGAGCTGCACTTCGACGCCGTGCTGCACGACTCGCACGACGAGGACGGGATCCACCTCGCCGCCCTGCCCTTTCCGAAGCCGATGTTCGGCCTCGCCATCGATGCCGCCACGCGCGGCCAGGAGCAGAAGCTCAGCATCGCGCTGGCCAGACTGGCCGACGAGGATCCGTGCTTCCACGTCGAGCACACGCACGACACCAACGAGACGGTGATCCGCGGCCTCTCCGAGCTGCACCTGAAGATCCAGCTGCAGCGGCTGAAGGAGCGTTTCCAGGTCGAGGTGACGACGCGACCGCCGAAGGTCGCCTTCCGCGAAACCATCAGCCGCGTGGCCGAGGGCCATCACCGGCACAAGAAGCAGACCGGCGGCGCCGGGCAGTTCGGCGAGGTGGTGCTGCGCGTCGAGCCGCTGGAACGCGGGATGGGCTTCGAGTTCGTCGATGCGGTGAAGGGCGGCACCATCCCCGGCCAGTTCATGCCGGCGGTCGAGAAGGGCGTGCGGCAGGCGCTGACGCAGGGCGTGGTCGCGGGCTTCCCGCTGCAGGACCTGCGGGTGGTGGTGCTGGATGGCAAGCACCACAGCGTCGACAGCAAGGAAATCGCGTTCTCCACCGCCGGTCGCAAGGCGGTTCTCGATGCCATCGCCAAAGCCGGGCCGCAGTTGCTCGAACCCATCGTCGAGCTGACGGTGATGGCGCCCGAGCGGAACATGGGCGATCTCACCGGCGCGCTGTCGGGCAAGCGTGCGCGCATCCACGGCAGCGAGAGCACCAGCGGGCGCGGCGGCGAGGTGATCATCCGCGCGCACCTGCCGATGGCCGAGTTGGAGGGCTTTCCCGCCGAGCTGAAATCGCTCACTGCCGGGCGCGGCCGCTACGACCTCGAGTTCAGCCACTACGAAGCCGCGCCGCCACCGCTCCAGGCAAAGCTCGCGGCGGCCTTCAGGCCGCGTGCCGACGAGGATTGACGCGGCAACGGCGACGGCACCGGCTATGCTCGGGCACCTCGCCCCGACCGGCCATCGCTCGCCATGAACCGACCGCTCCGCCGCGCCCTCGCACTCGCCGCTGTCCTCGCCGTCCTGCCGCCGGCGGTCATCGCGGCGCAGCCGCCGGCACCTGGCGCGTCCGCGGCGCTCGTGCCGACGCTGATCGTGCTGCAGAGCCCGCGCGTGCTGCTCGATCCCGCCGATGGCCGCATCGCAGCGGCCACCATCATCGTCGAGGGCGATCGCATCCTGCGCGTGCTGGAGGGCACGCCGGAAACGCTGCCCGACGACCTCGCAGCGCGCGTCAAGCAGCGGATCGTCACCGAAGACACGCTGATGCCGGGCCTGATCGACAGTCACGTGCACCTGACCGGCAATCCGGCACCGGCGTTCTGGGCCGCCACCGTCACCACGCCCGAGCGCGCCACCGCCACCGGTGTCGCCAACGCGCTGAAAACCGTGCGGGCCGGCTTCACCACCGTGCGCGACCTCGGCGCGCCCGGCGGCGCATCCTATGCGCTGCGCGACGCGATCAATGCCGGCGAAGTGCCGGGCCCGCGCATCCTCGCCGCCGGGCGGATGCTGTCGATCGTCGGCGGTCACGCCGACCTCACCGGCTTCCGGCCGCAGGTGATCGAGGCACTGGATGGCGGCAACACCTGCACCGGCGAGGTGCAGTGCGCCGAGGTGGTGCGGCGGCTCTCGCGTGCCGGCGCCGATGTGATCAAGTTCGCGGCCACCGGCGGCGTGCTCTCGCAGCAGAACCGCGGCCTCGACCAGCATTTCACCGATGCGGAGATGAAGGCCATCGTCACCACCGCGCACCTGCTCGGCCTGCGGGTGGCCGCTCATGCCCACGGCCCGCGCGGCATCGAAGCTGCGGCGCGGGCCGGTGTCGATTCGATCGACCACGGCACCTACGTCGACGAGGCCGGCATTCGTGCCATGAAGGCCAGCGGCAGTGTGCTGGTGCCGACGCTGTCGCCGACGATCGCCTACCGCGAGAACCTGCCGCGCGGCCTGTACACGCGCGTGGTCGAGGCGAAGATCCGCAAGCGCCTCGAAGCCACCGGCAAGAACATCGCCGCGGCGCGGGAGGCCGGCCTGACCATCGCCTTCGGCACCGATGCCGGTGTTTCCGAGCACGGCCGCAACGCCGAGGAGATGCCGCTGATGGTCAAGTACGGCGGCATGAGCGCACAGGAGGTGGTGGTCTCGGCAACGCGAACCGCCGCCACGCTGCTGGGGCTTGAGAACGAGATCGGCCGCATCGCGCCCGGCTTCTCGGCCGACGTGATCGGCGTTCGCGGCAATCCGCTGGAAGACCTCGGTGCGCTGCAGCGTGACCGCATCGGCTTCGTGATGGCCCGCGGCACGCCGGTGCCGATGCTGGAGTGACACGACCGTGCCGGGCCTGCACCTGTTCGACGCCACGACCGCATTGCTGCTGGCCGACACGCTGCTCGGCCTGCACCTCGCCATCGTCGTCTTCAACCTGGCGATGCCGCCGGCGATCGGCCTTGGCGCATGGTTCGGCTGGGGCTGGGTGCGCGTCCGTTGGCTGCGCCTGCTGCACCTCGGCAGCATGGCGGTGGTGGCGTTGCAGGCGGCTCTGGGCGACCTCTGCTTCCTCACCGTGTGGGAAGCCGACCTGCGCCGTCACGCTGGCGATGCCGCGCATGCGGGCAGCTTCATCCAGGGGCTGCTCTCGGACCTGCTCTACGTCGAGGCCCCGCTGTCGGTGCTGATCCCGATCTACCTCGGCTGGGCGGCACTGTCGCTGGCGTTGTGGTGGCTGGTGCCGCCGCGGCGGCGACGGCGGCGCTGAAGCGCGCTCCGGCGGGCCGAAGGCGGCCGCCTATTTCGCCTTCGCCGGCTTCTTCGCGGCTTTTTTCCGCGCCTTCGGCTGCAGCATCGTGCCGGTGCACTTGGCCGAGCCGCATCGGCATTCCCACAGCTTCTTCAGCGCCGCGGTGTAGGGCTCGTCGATGACGATGCCGTAGTTGTAGCTGAGCTCCTCGCCCGCGGCGATGTCGCGCAGCGCGTGGATGTACACCTTGTCCTTGTGCTTCTTGCCCTTGGCGTTCTCCTCCTGGATGGCCTCGCAGTTCGGCGCGCAGCCATGGTTGATCCAGCGTGCCACGTTGCCGTCGCGGTTGGCGTCGATCACCCACTCGTCGTTGAGGCTGAACAGGAAGGTGTGGCCGGTTTCGTCGTGGCCGGCGTAATCGGCGTCGACATCGGCGTGCTTGCGCACCTCGCCCTTGTAGCGCACCACCCGCTCGCCCTTGGCGATCGCGGCGGTGGCGAACACGCCGTTGCCGTGGATGGACGACTGGCGGCGCTCGATCTTCTTCGGCATGGCGGGCGGCTTTTGGCGGGAAAGCCGCCATTCTGCCCGTCCCTGGACCGTCGCACACCCGGCGGCAGCGCGGTCGGGTCGGCGCTCGCCGCGACGGCGTCGAGCACGTGGGCGGTCTGCTGGTTGAGTTCGCGCTTGCTGATGGTGTTCATGCGGGTTGCTCTCAGGCCGACGAGACGGCCTGCGCGATCGAACGACCGTTGTCTGTCATTCGCGCATATCCAGCGCGTGGTGGATCAGCACCACGCACTGCGAGGCGAACAGCATCGTCTTGCCCAGCGAGATTTTCCGCGCACCGAGCCGCTCGAGCCCGCTCAGGCTGTTCTTCGGCATCGGGATGTGGTCGGTGAGGATGAAGCAGGGGCGGGCGATGGCCGCGAGGCCTTGCGCCGGGGTGGCCGCCGAGCCCCCGGCCCGTGTGTTGCCCCGGATGTCGGCCCGCGTGTCGGCCAATGCCTCGGCAATCGGCGCGCCCTTGCGGTCCATCACGAACAGCGCGTGGTCCGGCGCGAGTTCGGCCACCAGCCGCTCGAAGCTCTGCGTGCGCACCTCGAGGCCGGGTTCGACGACGCGGCGCTCGTCCTTGCCCATCCCGCGCGAGGCCTCCAGCGCCTTGGCGATCTTGGCCAGCCAGGCCTGCTCGTGGAAGCCACCCAAGCCGCTGATCGCGCCGCCCTCGAAGCGCAGCGTGCGCGAGAAATCCGCCGTGCTTTCGAGCACGAGGTAGGCCACCACATCGTCGCGGTGCGACTGCGCGATGAGAAAGGCGTTCATCAGCGCGTGGGCGAGGATCTCGGCGTGCACCTCGCCGCCGACGCCGGCCAGCAGCTTGTGCGGGTCGGTGGGCGCGGCGCGGGCGCGAAGGACGAACGTGCGCATCGGGTGGGACGAGGCCGGAGGCGGAGGACGGCCACCATTCTCAGCGGGAACGTGGCTGCCCTGCACCGGCTGCTCGCCGCGTCGCCGGACCGCCACGCCGACGCCGGCGCGGCGGCCGCCCAGCGGCCCTTCACCGTCCCGCGATTGAGCCGGCCGCGCGCAATCCGTACAATTCCGGTCCTGATTCGACCCAGCCCGGCTCCGGGCTTCCGGATCAGGCCCGGCCCGCCGGGCCCCGGCCAGCCCTTCCGCCAGCCTTTCCGAGCGCACGCACCCATGCTCCGCGTCACCAAGCTCACCGACTACGCCACTGTCGTGCTCACGGTGCTCGCCGACCAGCCCGAGCGCGTGCACAGCGCCGCCGAACTGGCCGAGCGCTCGCGCGTCGAGCCGGCGACGGTGGCCAAGGTGCTGAAGCTGCTGGCGCAGGCCGGGCTGGTCGAGAGCTTCCGCGGCGCCACCGGCGGCTACCGCCTGGCGCGCCCGGCCGCGCAGATCCCGCTGGCGGACATCGTCGAGGCGCTGGAAGGCCCACTCGGCATGACCGCCTGCAGTGTGCACGACGGCGACTGCGGCATCGAATCGCACTGCGGCATCCGCGCCGGCTGGCAGCGCATCAACGACGTGCTGCTCGACGCGCTGAACCGCACCACCCTCGCCGACATGCTCGCACCCGCCGCCGACCCCGCCCCCGACAATCCCAAAGCCATCCCGGCCGCGCTGGTCGCCTCGACCTGAGCCGCCAAGGAGAGCCACGATGAGCCCCACGACCACCGTCGACACCCCGGCCGCCGGGACCGCCCTGCCTTCTGGCGTGCCGCTCGAAGCGGGCGTCGAAGATGCGCTGAACCGCCGCTACGACGCCGGTTTCGTCACCGACATCGAGACCGAATCGTTCGCCGCGGGCCTGAGCGAGGACGTCGTCCGCGCCATCTCGGCGAAGAAGAACGAGCCCGAGTGGATGACCGAGTGGCGCCTGAAGGCCTACCGGCACTGGCTGACGATGACGCCGCCGGGATGGGCCAAGCTCAACATCGCGCCGATCGACTACCAGGCCATCAGCTACTTCGCGGCGCCAAAGAACGCGCCGAAGTCGCTCGACGAGATCGATCCCAAGCTGCTCGAGGCCTACGACAAGCTTGGCGTGCCGCTGCACGAGCGCGCGCGCTTGGCCGGCATCGCCGTCGATGCCGTGTTCGATTCGGTCTCGGTCGGCACCACGTACAAGGACGAACTCAAGAAGGCCGGCGTGATCTTCTGCTCGATCAGCGAGGCGATGCACGAGCATCCCGAGCTGGTGAAGCAGTACCTCGGCTCGGTCGTGCCGGTCGGCGACAACTACTTCGCCGCGCTGAACTCGGCCGTGTTCTCGGACGGCAGCTTCGTCTTCATCCCGAAGAACACGCGCTGCCCGATGGAGCTCAGCACCTACTTCCGCATCAACGCCGGCCACACCGGCCAGTTCGAGCGCACCCTGATCATCTGCGAGGAGAAGGCCTACGTCTCCTACCTCGAAGGCTGCACCGCGCCGATGCGCGACGAGAACCAGCTGCACGCGGCGGTGGTCGAGCTGGTGGCGCTGGACGA
>DMHI01000017.1:0-994 GCA_003449515.1 Lysobacteraceae bacterium
CCATGAGCAAGCAAGTTCAAGACGCCTACATCGTCGCCGCCACCCGCACCCCGGTCGGCAAGGCCCCGCGCGGCTTCTTCCGCAACACCCGCCCCGACGACCTGCTGGCCCACGTGCTGAAGAGTGTGGTCGCACAGGCCCCAGGCATCGACCTCTCGCAGATCGACGACGCGATCATCGGCTGCGCCATGCCGGAAGGCGAGCAAGGCATGAACGTGGCGCGCATCGGCGTGCTGCTGGCCGGCCTGCCGAACACCATCGCTGCGCAGACCATCAACCGCTTCTGCTCCTCCGGCCTGCAGGCCGTGGCGCTGGCGGCCGACCAGATCCGCCTCGGCAACGCCGACCTGATGCTGGCCGGCGGCACCGAGTCGATGTCCATGGTGCCGATGATGGGCAACAAGGTGGCCATGGCCCCCTCCGTGTTCGACAACGAGCACGTCGCGATTGCCTATGGCATGGGCATCACCGCCGAGAGGGTCGCCGAGGAGTGGAAGGTCAGCCGCGAGGACCAGGACGCCTTCGCCGCCGAATCGCACCGTCGTGCGCTCGCCGCCATCGCCGCGGGTGAGTTCAAGGCCGAGATCTCGCCCTACGCCGTGCGCGCCCGCGTGCCGGTACTCGGCGGCAATACGGTGAAGCTGATCGAAAAGGCCGTCGACACCGACGAAGGCCCGCGCGCCGACACGTCGGTTGAAGGTTTGTCGAAGCTGAAGCCGGTGTTCCGCATGGGCGGCTCGGTGACGGCGGGCAACAGCTCGCAGATGAGCGACGGCGCCGGCGCGGTGCTGCTGGCCTCGGAGAAGGCCATCAAGCAGTACGACCTGACCCCGCTCGCGCGCTTCGTCAGCTTCTCGGTCGCCGGCGTGCGCCCCGAGGTGATGGGCATCGGCCCGATCGAGGCGATCCCGAAGGCGCTGAAGCAGGCCGGCCTGACGCAGGACCAGCTCGACTGGATCGAGCTCAACGAAGCCTTCGCCGCGCAGGCGCTGGC
>DMHI01000017.1:1389-2779 GCA_003449515.1 Lysobacteraceae bacterium
GCGATCGCGCTGGGCCACCCGCTGGGCGCGACCGGTGCCATCCGCACCGCGACGATCGTCCACGGCCTGCGTCGCCGCCAGCAGAAGTACGGCATGGTGACGATGTGCATCGGCACCGGCATGGGTGCGGCGGGCATCTTCGAAGCCCTCTGACGCCCTGCCCGTCCGCGCGGCCCAGGCGGACAAATCGGTCGAACGCGAAAGGCCCGGTATCGCCGGGTCTTTCCTTTTTCACCGCGCTGCCCCGCCCTCGCGCCAATCCTTCCACGCGTCCCTGGCCTGCAGCCACCAGTAGGTCGCCTGCGCGCCGGCGTAGCCGAAAGGCTTCATCGCCGAATCCAGCCCGTAGTCCGCGTACTCGCGCCAGGTCGGATCGCCCTCGACGATCGCGCTCGCCAGCACTTCGCCCGCGACGGTGGTCGGTGCCACGCCGTGGCCGCCGAAGGCCTGCGCCACCCACAGCCCCGGCTCGATCTGCGCGATCTGCGGCATCTCGTGGCGCGCATAGCTCATCAGCCCCGACCACGCGCAGTCGACGCGCACGCCATCGAGTTGCGGGAACACCCGCAGCAGGTCACGGCGCAGCAGGCGCTCGACCTCCTGCGCGTCACGGTCGCGCACCGAGATCCGCCCGCCCCAGAGCAGGCGGGTGTCGGGCAGCAGGCGGTAGTAGTCGAAGGCGAAGCGGGTGTCGTACACCGCAGCCTGCGTCTGCATCACCTCGGCCGCGCGCGCGCCGAGCGGCTCGGTCACCAGCACATAGGTCGCGATCGGCAATACGGCGGCATCGACGCGCGCCAGCAGCCCGGCGAGGTAGCCGCCGCAGGCCAGGACGAGGTGTTCGGCCTGCACACTGCCCAGCGCCGTGTCCACGCGCCACCCGGCGCCCTCACGCCGGATCGTGCGCGCCGCGCTGCCCTCGAAAACCCGCCCACCGCCGCGCGTCACGGCGGTGGCGAGGCCGCGCGCGTACTTCAGCGGGTGGAAGTGGAAGGCCTGCGGCTCGAACAGTGCAGCCGCGTAGCGAGTGGTCTTGAGCTGCTCGCGCAACGCGGTGCGGCCGAGCGGGAGCCACTCGGTGTCGAAATGCTCCCTCAGCAGGCGGCGGCGCGCCTCGAGGATCGTCGGATCGCGGAACCAGTTGGCCCACAGCACCCCGCCGTCGACGCGGTCGCAGGCGATCGCGTGGCGTTCGGTACGCGCACGCACCAGCGCGACGGCGTCGCGGGTGCGCTGGTACATCGCCTTCGCCCGTGCCGGCCCGAGGTCGGCGAGCAGTGCCGCCTCGCCGCGCGAATAGCCGGCGAAGACAAAGCCGCCGTTGCGGCCCGATGCGCCGAAGCCGACGGTTTCGCTCTCGAGCACGACCACATCGGGGACGCCGCGCTCG
>DMHI01000049.1 GCA_003449515.1 Lysobacteraceae bacterium
AAGCGCATGTCCTCGCCGGTGACGGCGCGGCGCGGCATCCAGTGGGCCGGCGTCGGCATGGTGCTGGCGACGCTCGTCACCTTCGTCGCGCCCGCCACCTGGGGTGCCGCCGGCATCGACCCGATCAACCTCGGGCTGATCGTGCTGGCCCTGGCCCTGAGCGGTGTGTTCTGGGTCTGGGGCAAGCGCGTGCCGCTCACCGACATGCCGCAGATGGTCGCCATCTTCAATGGCATGGGGGGTGGCTCGGCTGCCGCCATCGGGGCCGCGGCGCTGGTGTCGGCCTCGTCGCACAGCGGGGCCTGCAGCGCCGAGGCGATGGCCGCGCTCGCGTGCATGAATGCCACCAAGACCACGCTCGCCGTGGCCGGTGCAGTGATCGGCGCGGTGTCGTTCTCGGGCTCGGTGATCGCCTGGGCCAAGCTCGACGGCCGCATGGACAAGCGCTACGTCTTTCCGGCGCAGCAGGCGGTCATCGTGCTGTTGACGCTGGCCACCCTGGCGGCCGGACTGGTGCTGATCGTGCAGGGCACGCCCTCGCTGCCGGTGATCGCCGCGTTCTTCGCGCTGGCGCTGATTGTCGGCGTGGCGATGACGCTGCCGATCGGCGGTGCCGACATGCCGGTGGTGATCTCGCTGTACAACGCGCTCACCGGCCTCGCGGTCGCATTCAAGGGCTACGTGCTGCAGAACGAGGCGCTGATGATCGCCGGCATGGTGGTCGGTGCCGCGGGCATGCTGCTCACGCAGTTGATGGCCAAGGCGATGAACCGCTCGCTCGGCAACGTGCTGTTCGGCAGCTTCGGCGCCAGCGGCCCGGCGCAGGAGATCACCGGCACGCAGCGGCCGGTCGAGGCCAGCGATGTCGCCGCGATGATGGCCTACGCCGAGCGCGTGGTGATCGTGCCGGGCTACGGCATGGCGGTGGCGCAGGCGCAGCACAAGGTCTGGGAGCTGACGCAGGCCTTGCAGAAGCGCGGCGTGCAGGTGAAGTTCGCCATCCATCCGGTGGCGGGCCGCATGCCCGGCCACATGAACGTGCTGCTCGCCGAGGCCGGCGTGCCCTACGACATCATCGCCGACATGGACGACATCAACCCGGAGTTCCCGATCACCGACGTGGCGCTCGTCATCGGCGCCAACGACGTGGTGAACCCGGTGGCCAAGACCGACCCGGCCTCGCCGATCTACGGCATGCCGATCCTCGATGTCTCGCTGGCGCGCAACGTGATCGTGGTGAAGCGCGGCAAGGGCACCGGCTTCGCCGGCATCGAGAACGCGCTGTTCTACGCCGACAACGCGCGGATGCTCTACGGCGACGCCAGCGGTGCGATCGCGAAACTGATCGGCGGGATGAAGGAGCTGGACGGCGGGCACTGAGGCCGCACGCGACGCCCCGCGCCTGTGGGGCGTCGCCGCATCAGCGGTTCCACCAGGCCGCGACGACCAGCGCGACCAGCAGCCACGCCAGGTGGGCCGGATGCAGCCACGGATCGGCCACCATGCCGAACAGCACCGGGCCGAGACGCGTTGCCGATTCCCAGGGCATCAGCCCGAATGCCGGACCGACCACGCCCGCGGCGATCAGCCAGAGCGCCGCGGCGGTGCTGGCCAGCACGAAGGTGAGCGCCAGCGCGACCCGCCAGAGACCCGGCGGCACCCGCAGCAGCCCGAGCAGCACACTGGCATCGGCGGCCGCGACCACCGCCATCCAGGCCGCCGGCGGCCCCAGCCACAAGGCCACGGCCGTCCAGAGCGCAACCAGCGGCGGCAGCGCCAGCACCAGCACCAAGGCGCTGAACGCAAGCCGGCGGCGGGCGTTGGGCCGCGGTGCGGCGGCGGGGTTGGAAGCGGCGGAAGCGGGCAACGGTCGGGTCCGTCGGGCCGTTGGGCGGGCCGCGCAGCGTAGCCGGCCCGGGGCCTGAATGGCTAGAATCCGACCCGATTTGGTCCTGATTCGATCGCCGATTTCCGCCCGATGTACAGCCGCTCCAGCGAACCCGTCAGCTTCTCCCGCGATTGCGCCGCCGTGCTGGTGCCTCAGGGCGAGCGCGTCACCCTGCCGGCCGGCAGCGTCGGCTACATCACCCAGGCCCTCGGGGGGTCGTTCACGGTGTTCGTGGAAGGCAACCTGTTCCGCATCGCCGGCGAGGATGCCGAGGCCATCGGCAAGCCGTCGCCGGAGGCGCTGGCGCTCGACGAGCACGCCGGCGACGACGAGGTCGAGGCGCTGGTGTGGGCGCAGCTGCGCACCTGCTTCGACCCGGAGATCCCGGTGAACATCGTCGAACTCGGCCTCGTGTACGCGGTGGCGCTCGGCCGTTGCGACGATGGCGCGCGCAAGGTCGAGGTGCGGATGACGCTGACCGCACCCGCCTGCGGCATGGGCGACATCCTCGTCGACGATGTGCGCAGCAAGGTCGAGCGCATCCCGACGGTGGCCGAGGTCGACGTGGAACTGGTGTTCGATCCGCCGTGGAACCCGTCGATGATGTCGGAAGCGGCGAAGCTCGAGACCGGGATGCTCTAGAGCCAGCGGGCCTTGCGCAGCACGCGGTAGAGCACCGTGACCACGACCACCACCACGCCGATCAGGATCGGGTAGGACCAGCGGCCTTTGAACTCCGGCATGAACTCGAAGTTCATGCCGTACCAGCTCGCCATCAGGGTGGGCACGGCCAGCAGCGCGGCCCAGCCGGCCAGCCGCTTCACCACCTCGCCCTGTTCGGCCGTGACCAGTGACAGGTTCACCGTCATCGCCGCGGTCAGCATCTCGCGCATGGTGTCGGTGGCTTCGGCCACCCGTGCCACATGGTCCTGCACGTCGCGGAAGTACACCCTGAGCTCCGGTCGCACCAGGTGCGGATGGAAGCGGGTGAGCTGGTTCAGCACATCGTTCAGTGGCGAGACCGCCAGCCGCAGTGTCGAGAGATCGCGCTTCAGGTCGTAGAGCCGGCGGATCGGTTCGCGCCTGAACCGCCGGTCGAAGATCTCGGCTTCGAGCACCTGCAGTTCGGCCCGGTATTGCTCGACGATCGGGAAGTAGTTGTCGACCGCGTAGTCGAGCACCGCATACAGGCCGAAGCCCGGCCCCATGCGGAACAGCTCGGGGTGCTGCTCGCAGCGTTCGCGCGCGGTGGCGTAGGGCAGCGAGGCGCCGTGGCGCACGGTGACAAGGTAGCGCGGGCCGAAGAACACGTGCGTCTCGCCCACCCCGATGTCGCAGTTCGCGCCGGCCTGGGCGGTGTGCAGGACGATGAACAGCGCATCGCCGTAAGACTCGATCTTCGGCCGCTGGTGCGCCTTCAAGGCATCCTCGACCGCCAGCGGGTGCAGGCCGAACTCCTCCTGGAGTTTGAGCAGCAGGACGTCGTCGGGCTCGTACAGGCCCACCCAGACGAAGCTGCCATCGTCGACCTCGAGCACGTCGCTGATCGCATCGAGGTCGATATCGGCCACCTTGCAGCCGTTGCGGTAGTGCACGCAGGCCCGCACCATCTCGGTGCGCGACTGCGGCTGCATGGGGATCACCGGGCTCATGCCGGCATCATCGTCCGCCTCGAAGCGGCTCGGCAAGCCGGCGGAAATGCCGCGCCAGCGCCCAGTGCAGCGGCAGCAGCAGGAACACCCATTCCACATTCTCCTGACGCATGAAGGGCATCAGCTTCAGGAAGGCACCGGCCGCGGCCAGCAGCAGCAGCAGTGTCAGCGCGATCTGGAACACGCGGCCGGGCGGCCGTCCGCGGATGGCGCGCACGGCACCCGGCAGCAGCACGAGGGCCAGCGGCGAGAGCAGGAACAGGTTCTCGTTGCGCCAGGCGAAATCGTGGCCGCTGCCGAACCACAGGAACATCAGGGTGCAGCCCGCGAGCCCGGCGACCAACCAGAACGCGCCGGCGAATGCGGCCACGGTCCGCGGTGCACGACGCCCCAGCCAGAGCACGCCGAACGCCAGCGCGCCACCCAGCAGCATCGCCTCGATGCGCAGCAGCGGGAACTCCGCCGGCTCCGCTGCCAGCCGGTGCGGCAGCAGCACCTCACTGGCGGTCACCAGCGCCCGGCCGTCGTCGCGGCGCACGCCATCGAGGGCCTCGGCCAGTCGCATCGGGATGAACGATTCATCCCAGCGCGACAGCGGCCGGTCGGCCTTGGCTGCGAGGCCGAGGTGGAAGCCCGCCGCCATCCACGGCGCGGGCAGTGCCAGCCGCACCGCCTCGGTGCGGTGCGTGTTGCCTTGCGAACTGGCACTGAGCCGGCGCTGCAGCAGACCGCCGGTGGCGGCATCGAGCGCATCGCGCACGCGCGTCGAGCAGTTGTCGGTGAAGTAGCGGTAGTCGTAGACCGCGTTCTCGGGGCGGGCGTTGACCTCGAGCATGGCCGCCAGCGCCGAGGCCTCGGCGGCGTCGAGCGCCAGCCACTGCACGCTGACCCCGCGACCGCTGCGCTGGTACTGCGCCAGGTCGACCGACATCGGCAGGGCCACCAGCCGGTAGCGCATCGTGCCGGCGATGAAGCGCGCCACGAAGTCGGGCTCTTCGGGGTCGAAATAGCCGAAGTTGAAACTGGTGGGCTCGCGGCCGTCACCGGGGTCGACGACGATGGCGTTGTGGCCGAAGCGCTCGAAGAACACCTCGCCCGGCTGCATGGTGAGCACGCCGATGCGCATCCCGGCCACGGCCTCGGTCAGGGCGGACAGGGCCAGCACCAGCCCGAGCATCCAGCGCGCCGCGCACATGCGGGCCTCAGCCGCTGGCGACATGCACGTTCACCCGCAGGCTGTGGACGCGCCGCTGGTCGGCGTCGAGCACGGTGAAGTGGAAGCGCCCGCTCTCGAACTCCTCGCCGGGCTCCGGCAGGTGGCCGATGCCGGCCACCACCAGACCGCCGATGGTGTCGAACTCGTCGTCCGGGAAGTCGGCACCGAAGCGCGCGTTGAATTCGTCGATCGGTGTCAGCGCCTCGACCACGAAGCGGCCATCGGCTTCGGCGGCGATACCGGTCGAGGCGTCGTGGGCGTCATCGTGCTCGTCATCGATTTCGCCGACGATCTCCTCCAGCACGTCCTCGATGGTGACCAGTCCGGCGACGCCGCCGTGTTCGTCGATCACGATCGCCATGTGGTTGCGCGAGGCGCGGAACTCGCGCAGCAGCACGTTCAGGCGTTTGCTGTCGGGCACCAGCACGGCCGGACGCAGCAGCTCGCGCACATCCTGCACCGCGCTGTCCTCGACGATGCCGCGCAGCAGATCCTTGGCGAGCAGGATGCCAAGCACCTCGTCGCGATCCTCGCCATGCACCGGGAAGCGCGAATGGCCGCTCTCCACCACCCGGCGCATCACCTCGAGCAGGGGCGCATCGGCGGGCAGCGACACCATCTGCGCACGCGGGATCATCACGTCGGCGACGGTCATCGTCGAGACGTCGAGCGCGCCTTCCAGCATGCCCAGGGTTTCGCCTTCGATCAGACGGTTGCTGCGGGCGTCGCGGAGGATCTCGATGAGGTCCTCGCGGCTTTGCGGTTCACCCGAGAAGGCGTGCGACAGGCGTTCCAGCCAGGATCGCTTCTCGGGCAGGGGACTAGGGCCGTCCTCGGACATTCGTCTCGATGCGATGCCCCCGACGGGGGCGCGAGTGACGGAGTGTAGCGGATGGTCGTGACGGTTCCGAACACGCACCAGCGCGGCAGCCGGCGCGCTGCTCAGCGTTCGGCGTAGGGGTCGGGGATGCCGAGTCGGGCGAGGATCAGCCGTTCGCGGGCCTCCATCGCCGCGGCTTCGGCGTCTGACCGCTCGTGGTCCATGCCCAGCAGGTGCAGCACGCCGTGCACCGCGAGGTGGGCATGGTGGTGCGCCAGCGGCTTGTCCTGGCCCAGCGCCTCCAGCGCCACCACGGGCGCGCAGATCACCAGATCACCGAGCAGGGGCGTGCGCACACCGGGCGGGAGTTCGGCGGGAAAGCTCAGCACATTGGTGGCGTAGTCGCGGCCTCGGTAGTCGCGGTTGAGTGCGCGGCCCTCGTCGGAGCCGACGTAGCGCACCGACAGCTCGATGGCCCGGCGTTGGCCGGCAAGGGCGGCGGCGACCCAGCGGCGGACGCTGGTGGCGCTCGGCAGGCCCTTGCGCGGCAAGCCGTAGCCGACGTGGACGATGCGCTCAGGCATCGTCGTCCGCGCGCCCCGGCTCACGGCCCGCTCGCCGCCGCGTCGGCGTCGCGGCGGGCGGAGGCGCGCACGATCTTCGCCACCAGCGGATGGCGCACCACGGCCTTCGCCCCGAAGAACTGGAAGCTGATGC
>DMHI01000048.1 GCA_003449515.1 Lysobacteraceae bacterium
TGTGCGGGTCGTCGGGTGGGGTCTTGAGGATTCTGTTGGCGGTCATCGGCCCCTCTCCCCTGACGCCGCATCGGGCTGCTGAGCCCGGCAAGGAGAATGGCCCAAGCCGCGGCGATGAACCAGACGGCGTGCGGATGGCCCAGTGAACCCAGTCGTAGCTGAGGACGCCTGGCCAACGGCACGCCCACCATTTGTCAAGAATACTCCGTGGTGAAATACTCGACAACCTCGGTCTCTCGTATGGATGCGGATACGGGAGATCCTGGCGGCAAGTCTGCGGCGCCACAGGAAGGCGGCTGGCCTTTCTCAGGAGGAGCTGGCGCATCGCGCGGACATCGACCGGACCTGCATCAGCGCACTTGAGCGCTGCCAGTATGCCGCCAGCATCGACGTCGTCGAGCGCCTCGCCAGCGAGCTGGACGTCGAGCCGGCTGACCTTTTGCGGCGCCCCGTGAAGGCCACGCGCGGCGGGGGCGGGCCGTGACGCGACGCCTCCGGGCGCTGCCTTGATCGCATTCTTGTTTCAGCTATAGTCGGCGAGGAAACGCGGATGCGCTACACGCCCCTCCGCGCCGTCGCAGAGGCGGGCTGCTGACCATGAACGCAAGGCTCGGGGCGATGCCCCGCTACATCAATGACCTGAACGAGCTCGGTGGCCTGTCGGGCACCGATATCGCCAACATTGCCGATGTCTCCAAGGCAACCGTCTCGCGATGGAAGGCCGGCACCGTCAAGCCGCAGCCCAACACGCAGCTGGTTCTATCGGACCTGCACTTCATCGTGCAGCGGCTGACCGAGTACTACAGCGCCGACGAAATCCGCACCTGGCTCTATGCGCGCCACCCGCAGCTCGATGGGCAGCGCGCCATCGACCTGATCAACCAGAACCGGTCTGAGGAGGTGTTGCGCATCCTCGATCGGTTGGATGCGGACGTGTACCTCTGAAGCATGGCGGCGGTCCGGCCTCCCCGCGACAATCGGCTGCTCGACGCTGTCGAGGCGCTGCATTTCGAGCCCTGGACCGGCACCGCCTGGCGCGTCGTGCGAGAGGGTCGTGAGCCAACGCAGTGCAGTGCCGTCGGCGGCCGGTGGGACGACCGGACTTTCGACGTGCTCTACACGTCCACGCACCCGGATGGCGCGCGGGCAGAGATGTACTTCCACCTCAGCCGCGGCCAACCGGTGATTCCATCCCAGCTGCGCTACGGGCTGCACGAGCTGACGCTGTCATTGGCTGCCTGCGTGCGGATCGCCTCACTTGAGGTGTTGGCCGGGCTCGGCCTCAAGACCAGCACCTTCGGTCAGCTTGCCTACGGCGAACGCCAGACCGAGTATCCACGGGCGCAGGAGATCGCCGAGGCCGCGCACTTCCATGGGCGCGATGGCCTGCTGGTGCCGAGCGCCCGCTCCGAGCATCCGAATCTCGTCGTGTTCTGCGGTCCGGCTGGCCCCGACGCCTTCGGGGCGGTGAAGGACCACGGCATCGTCGACTGGACCGCATGGCGCGCGGCGCAGCGCGGCGGCTGAGTCGTACCTGCGCTCGTCAGTCTTCACCTGCGGTGAGCAGATCAGCCTGTGCGGCCACGCGGCGACGGCCGCGACGCGCCGGTTTCGCCTCGGCGGGGCCGGCGGCGGTCTGCAGCGCGTTGGCTGGCAGCGTAGCACCCTTGCAGATGCGATCCAGCAGATCGGCCTGGGCAGGTTCCAGCGCGACCAGGCCGCCAAGCACGTTCAGCACGTTCAGCAGCTCCGCCGTGTATTCGGGCAGCCAGCCGGGCGGCTGGATGTCGCCCAGCGGCGAGGGCTTGCGCCGGTCACCGATGATGGGGCGCGAGCGGTCGCGGCCGCGATAGCTGAACCATTGCGTCAGCACCTGCTTGCCGGAGACCTCGTAGGCCCAGACCGCGGGCGGGACATTGTCCACATGGCCCTGCCCGACATGCAGCCGGCGCGCCGCTTCGTCGTAGCGGATCGTGTCGGGCATGGACCCTGCGTCCGTCGGGATGGCGCCAGTTTCGGGGATGGTGGGGCGGTCGGCGTCCGGCAGCCGCGGCGCGCCGGCGGGGCGGCCTTGGGCGGGATCGGCGAAGCGCTCGCCGAATGTGTGCAGCCAGATGACGCGGCGACCCAGCTTCGCGGCTTCGGCGAAGAGCGCGGCCTCGGCCGTCAGCGGAATGCGAAGCCCGGGCTGCACCAGGTCGGCCGAGAAGCGCGTGACATAGGCCGGGTGCGCCGCGATGGCAGCGATGCAGGCGAAGAGATCGGAGGCGGAGACGGGCACGCCGAGTGTCGCCGACAGCGTCGCCAGCACCGCATCGGGAATGTTCGGCGCGGTCGCTTCGCTGTCAGCCCACAGCGGGAATGCGCGACCGCCGAACGAACCCTTGTAGTGGTGCAGATCAGCCATAAGCGCGGTGAAGGTCAGCGCTGGGCCGTTCGTGGGCGAGTGCTGCATGAGTGCGGTGAGATAGACCTGCTGGCCGGAATGCGTGTGCCACAGATTTGGGTTCGGCCGATTCAGCAGCCGATTGTCCGGCACGATCCATTGACGGTCGAAGGAGCGGAATCCGTAGCGTGTCGGTGCGATGACCGGCCCTTTGTCGGCGGCCACCGACACGGCACGATGCTCATGTCCGAACAGCCCTTCGGCCAGGACTTTGCCAGTGTGCCGGTCGCCCAGGTCGCCATCGGTGCCGTGCGGATGGAACAGCACCTCCTTGCGCTCCGGATCACGCTCGGCGACCAGACGCTTCCACCGCGCTTCCAGTGACCAGCGATCCGGCGCGATCACCCAGGTCCGACCGGGCATGACCCCCGATCCGTTGTAGGCGAACAGTGCATCGAGCGCGGGATAGGTCGCCCATCCGCCGGTCGCTGCCGGCAGGAAGGCGGCGCGCTCCTCCGCCGGGCAGTCGGTCCACGCCGCGTCATCGAGCGTCAGCTTCGCCAGCACCTCGAATTTCTCCTCACGCCGCCCGACCGGCAGCGCGCGGTAGCGCACGCGCGCGGGCTTCTTCCCATCCGCCTTGCCCGTGCGCGCCACCAGCACGATGCACACCGGCTGCTGCACCCCCTGAAAAATGCGCGACGCCACGGCCGGCTGGTGCCCCTCCGGCGAGCAATCCACCACCCAGATCTCGTCCGCCGTCCGGCGCAGATCGGCGCGCATCGCCTGGAAGCCCGGCCCGTTCAGGAAGCCGGCCACGGTGATGAAGCACACGATGCCGCGCCGGTCTGCCCGTGCCTGCGGCGCAGCGGCGGCATCGCCGAACACCTTCCACGTCGCCCACCGCCAGAAATACACATAGAGGTTGCGCAGGTGCTTCGCATGCGCGCCGACACCCCAGTTCGGCGGCGGCATCCACTTCGACAGCGGCGCCGGCTCATTCGCGTTCCGGCTGCCCGCCTCGACCCAGCCGCCGCGGCCCTTCGCCTTCTCCTTGTAGGGCGGATTGCCGATGACCACGGTGATCGGCTCGGCGCGCTTCACCTTGTTCGCCTCGCGCCGCGATTCCGCCAGCGGGCGGAGGATCTGCGGGATGTACTCCTCCTCGGCATAGGGGTTGCCGAGCGTGTCGGTGACATAGAGGCGAAGCCGCACATCCTCCGGCACCGTGCCCTTCACCCGCAGCAGCTCGGCGACCTCGGCGAGCAGGCGCAGCTGCGCGACGGCGAAGGGGCCGAATTGCAGCTCGAAGCCGATGATGCGCGCGAGCGCCGCGCGGATGACACCTGGCACCGTGCCCGCGCCATCGGCCTTGGCGATCTCGGCAATCCGCCGCAGGACGCCGAGGAGGTAGGTTCCCGTCCCAACGGCGGGGTCGGCGAGCGTGACATCCGCGGATGCAAGCCCCTCCGGCAGGTTGAAGCGCGCAGGGTCGCGCAGCGCGTCGTCCACCAGGCGCACCATCGCGGTCACGACCTCGGGCGGCGTGTAGTAGGAGCCGGTGAGCTTGCGGAGGTCGTTGTCGTAGGCGGCGAGGAAGTGTTCGTAGAAGTAGAGCCACGCCTCCGGGTCGCCCTTGCCGATCGCGGCCCAGTCCACCGCGTCCAGCACGCGCGTCAGCGTTCCGAGGGAGGTCTTCAGAGCCTCCTGGCCCGCCACGTCGTCGGTCAGCACGCGGAAGGCGCCTCCGATCACTGTGTTGGTCTTCGCCAGCGCCCTGGCGACGCGGTCGAGGCCATCTGCCAGCACGATGCCCTGGGCACGCGCCATCAGCAGCCCGAAGGTCACGGCCTGCGCATAGCCATCGGCGAATTGCTCGTCCGTCGCGTCGGGAAACAGCAGCTTGCGCCAATCCTCGGCGAGGCCTGTCAACGCCGGGACCTTCGATCCGAGCTGTTCGGTCACTTCGTCGCGCAGCAGCCGGCAGAGGCCGGCGCTGAGGGCAGCCAGCGCGCGGGCATTGGTGGGCGGAATCGGCTCCCAGCGGAGGAAGTCGCCGAACAGGCGCGTGAGCGAGTCCGGCGCGGTCAGCGCGGCGCCGGCTGATTCGACGTCCCCGGACAGGCGGACGATGTCGCCCTGAAGGATACCGTCGCGCCACAGAGAAAAGGTGTTGCCATCGGTGTAGATCAGGTTCGGCAGCGACTTCAGCTTGTTCCACTGGTCGCGGTCGTGTTCGTCCTTGAAGCGGCGCGGGTCGGCGCCCTTGCCGGGCGCCTTCACTTCGATGAAGCCGACCAGGGCGTTGCGGGCACGCACGGCGTAATCGGGGCGCGTTTTGAGGGAGGCGAGCGTCGTTTCGCCGATCGTCACGACATCGCCGGCCTTGAAGAGCAGGATGCTGGCGAGGTCCGTGATCAGCGCCTCGAGTGGGGCGCGAAGCTGGTCCTCTGGCGCGCCGATAGCGGCTTTGCCCGAGAGCTTGGCCTTCAGCGACGCTCCAAAGCGGGACACCGCGGCGGCAAGCAAATCGGCCATGTTTGGTGCGAATCCGCTTCGGTGATCGGGATATCGGCCAAGTTACGAAGCCGATCGCGTCGGCGCCAGTTCTGCCTGCCAGAGTGGCTGGCATGATGGCAGAAGGCCAGGATGGCGCCCCGCCCTCCCGG
>DMHI01000233.1 GCA_003449515.1 Lysobacteraceae bacterium
CAGTTCGGCAAGGTGGAGATCCCGCAGGAGGCTTTCCTCGCCGTGCTCTCCGTTGACGGCGCCGGCAGCGGCGGCAAGTAACTCCCCACCCGCCCGGCGACGGGCCCACAAGGACCCCGCGTGACCCTCGACTTCGCCCTGATCCTCACTGTCCTGACGCTGCTCTGCGGCGCCTTCTGGCTGTTCGACAAGCGGGTGCTGGCCAAGCGCCGCGCGCTCGCCGGTGCCGATGCCAAGCGCAGCGAGACGGTGGACTTTTTCGCCTCGCTGTTCCCGGTGCTGGCGATCGTGCTGGTGCTGCGCAGCTTCGTCTACGAGCCCTTCCGCATCCCCTCGACCTCGATGATGCCGACCCTGCTGATCGGCGACTTCATCCTTGTCAACAAGTTCGCCTACGGCCTGCGCCTGCCGGTCACCGACACCCTGATCCTCGGGATCGGTGCGCCAGAGCGCGGTGATGTCGCGGTGTTCCGCTTTCCCGGGCGCGAACAGCCGCTGCCCACCGACCCGCCGATCGGCACCGATTACATCAAGCGCATCATCGGTCTGCCGGGCGACACCATCGAGGTTTCGGGCAACCGGATCGCCATCAATGGCGAGCCGCTGGCCTACGGCGCCAGTGCGGTCTACGTCGGCTCCGGTGCGCCGGGCGGTGTGGAAATGACCGGTGCGTCCCACACCCGGGAAACCCTGGTGCCCGGCCAGCCCCATGCCATCCTCGACCGCTGGGACCGCCAGGCGGCCTTCGGCGACGGCCACTGGACGGTGCCCGCGGGCCATTATTTCGTGATGGGTGACAACCGCGTTGCGTCCGACGACAGCCGCTTCTGGGGCTTCGTGCCCGAATCCCACCTTGCCGGCCGTGCCGACGTGATCTGGCTGAACTGCGCCAACTGGGCTTGCGTGGACAGCTTCGATTGGCGTCGAATGGGCGAGGTGATCCGCTGATCCGGCGGACGCCCTTTCCGTCATGCAACCGAGGTCGCCCATGCAACACCGCCAGCGTGGCATCAGCTTCATCGGCTTCATCATGGTTCTCGCCATCGCCGGGTTCTTCCTGTTCCTCGGCATGCGCATCGGCCCGACCTACCTCGAGTACTTCACGATCCGCAACGCGGTGACGACGGTGGCCAATGAAAGCGCCTCGACCGATCCCGGGGTGGTCCGCGAGGCGGTCCGCAGGCAGATGCAGATCGACTACTCGGGGAATTTCCGCCCGGAGTTCGTGAGGGTCCAGCGCGACTCCTCGGGCGCGACCATCGTGCTCAAGTACGAGATCCGCAAGCCGCTGATCTACAACCTCGACTTCGTCGCCCGCTTCGAACACACGGCACCGATCCGCGCCACCGGGGGCGGTGGCACTTGAGCGGAGGCCTCGGCCACCGCTTCGTCGATCCGGGGCTGCTCGACATGGCGCTGCGCCACCGCAGCGCCGGCGCCCCGCACAATGAACGGCTCGAGTTTCTCGGCGATGCCGTGCTTGCCCTGCTGGTCGCCGAATCGCTGCACGCGCGCTGGCCGCAGTCCGACGAGGGTGCCCTGACCCGCGCCCGGTCGATGCTGGTGCGTGAATCGAACCTCGCCGAGATCGCCCGCGCGCTCGGGCTGGGTGATCGTCTCGTGCTGGGCCCCGGCGAGATGAAATCCGGCGGCAAGCACCGCGATTCGATCCTCGCCGATGCGCTCGAAGCCATCGTCGGCGCGATCTACCTCGATGGCGGGCTCGAGGCCTGCCGCGCCGCTGCGCTGCCCTGGTTCGAGGCCGGACTCGCGGCGATGCCGACCGGCAAGGTCGACAAGGACCCGAAGACGCGGCTGCAGGAGTGGTTGCAGGCCCGGCAGTGGCCGCGCCCGGAGTACCACCTCGTGGAAGCGCGCGGCCCCGACCACGCCCGCCACTTCCGCGTGCGTGCGCGTGCCGGCGAGCCGCTGATCGAGGTGGAGGGCGAGGGCGGTTCGCTGCGCGCAGCCGAGCAGGCAGCGGCCGATTCGCTGCTCGATGCGCTGGAGAATGCGCACCCGAGGCGCGGCCGCGGCGTGGTCGCGGCCACCGATCGCGCGCCCTGAGCCACCGCGGTCCGCCGCACTCGCTACACTGCCCGCATGAGCGACACCCCCGACACCGACACCCCGCACCGCGCCGGCACCGTGGCCGTCCTTGGCCGCCCCAACGTGGGCAAGTCCACCCTCGTCAACGCGCTGGTCGGGGCCAAGGTGAGCATCGTCTCGCCGAAACCGCAGACCACGCGCCATCGCCTGCTCGGCATCGCCACCTTCCAAGACGGGCAGATCGCGCTCGTCGACACGCCCGGGCTGCACCGCGACCAGAGCGGACGGGCGATGAACCGCTACATGAACCGCGCGGCGCGCGGCGCGGTCGAGGACGTCGACGGCGCGGCGTTGGTGGTCGAAGCCGGGCGCTGGACCGACGAAGACAGCCTCGCCTACAAGGTGCTGAGCGACGCCGGCGTGCCGGTGGTGCTGGTGATCAACAAGGTCGACAAGCTGGCCGACAAGGGCGCGCTGCTGCCCTTCATCGCGGAAGTGACGAAAGACCGCAGCTTCGCCGCCGTGCATCCGATCGCCGCGCGCAAGCAGGACGGCCTGCGTCCGCTGGTGAAGAGCCTGCTCGGCGTGCTGCCGGAGTCGCCGCCGCTGTTCGCCGAAGATGAAATCACCGACCGCAGCGAGCGCTTCCTCGCGGCCGAACTCGTGCGCGAGCAGCTGATGCGCAAGCTCGGGCAGGAAGTGCCGTACTCGACCACGGTCGAGATCGAGAAGTTCGAGGAAGAGGGCGAGAAACTGCGCATCGCGGCAGTCATCTGGGTCGAGCGCGACGGCCAGAAGGCGATCGTGATCGGGCAGGGCGGCGAGATGCTGAAAACCATCGGCAGCGCCGCGCGCATCTCGATGGAGAAGCTCTTCGGCCGCCGCGTGTTTCTGCAGACCTGGGTGCGCGTGCGCGAGGGCTGGTCGGACGACGAGGCCGCGCTGCGCCAGTTCGGCTACGGCGAGTAGGTCTTGCAGCGGGCCGACCGCCGCGGTGCTGATTCGATCACTCAGGCGGGCTGAGGCAGCGGCATGCGCATCAGCGGCGAGCGCGCCTACGTCCTCCACGCCCGCCCCTGGCGCGAAACCAGCCTGCTGGTCGAGCTGCTGACCGCAGCGCATGGCCGCGTCGGTGCCGTCGCCCGCGGCGTCACCGGCGCGAAGCAGCAGGCCCGGCGTGCGGCCCTGCAGCCCTGGCAGCACATCGAGTTCGATGCGCTGCCGAAAGGCGAGTTGTGGACGCTGGCGCGCTGGGAGGCCGTCGACGCCGCGCCGCGCCACCTCGGCGCTGCCGCGCTGGCCGGCTTCTACGTGCACGAACTGCTGCTGCGCCTGCTGCCGCGACAGGATGCCGCACCCGAGGTGTTCGCACGTTACGCGACGCTGCGCGGCGAGCTGGCGACACCGGCTTCGGCGCTGAAGGCAGCACACACCGGGCCGGCGCTCAGCGGTGTTGCGGCATTGCCGCTCGCCTGGACCCTGCGTCGCTTCGAGCGTGATCTGCTCGATGCGCTGGGTCTGGGCCTGCCCTGGGGTGAAGCCGCCGACGGCGGGGCCTTGGATCCGGCCGCCCGCTATCGCCTCGACCCCGAGCACGGCGCCTGGCGCGACCGCAGCCACGCGCCGGACAGCCTGCGGGGCAGCGCGCTGTTGGCCCTGGCGAATGACCGCCTGCCACCGCCCGAGGAACTGGCCGAGCTCCGGCACGGCCTGCGCGCGGTGCTGGCGCATCACCTCGGCGCGAGGCCGCTGAAGGCCTGGGGGCTGCTGGCCGAGGTTGCGCGCGTATCCGCCGTGCCGGCCGCTGCCGCCCGCCCGGAGGCATGGGCCAGCGCCGAGCGGTCAGCCCGGCGGACTGGCGAGGACGGCATCGAGCTCGCGGAATAGCGCCCGTGCGGCGTGGGCATCGTCCGGGTGGGCATGAAGGTTGTCCACCGCGCGCGACAGCGCCGTCGCGCCCACGAAGCCGCAGCCGGCACGCAACTGGTGCAGCACCGCGCGCAGCGCCGGGGCGTCGCGTCGATCCCGTGCCTCGACGATGCGCTCGCGCTGTCGTGGCAGTTCATCGAGGAACAGGGTCCGCATGCGCCGCAGCGTCTGTTCGGAACCGCCGAGAGCGGCCAGCGCCTGCGCGTCGTCCCAATCCGGCTCGCGGCGTCCGATCCAGGGCGCCAGGGCGTCTTGCAACCGGCTCTGCGCGAGGGGCTTGCCGAGCGCCTCGGCGAAGCCGCTGGCGCGCAGTTGGCGGCGTCGCGTTGGATCCAGCTCGGCCGTCAGCGCCACCGCCGGCGAGTGGTTTCCGAGCGCGCGCTGGCGGGCGAGCCACGCATCACCCTGACCGTCGGGAAGCGACACGTCGACCAGCAGCAGGTCGTAGGGATGCTCGGCGCAGCGGTCGCCGGCTTCCGACAGTGTGCGGGCGGTATCGACAGCACCGAAGGCCAGCAGACTGCTGCGGGCGAATTCGCAGCTCGCGGGGTCATCTTCGACCACCAGGAAGCGTAGGCTCATGCACTCCTCCAGAATGCGGACCACGCGCAGGATGCCCCCCGGATGCCGGCCCGACCATAGGAAAATGCTGACCCCCCGGCTTGCGTTCAGTGGGCTCGCCCTGCTCGGCGCCGGCCTGCTGCCGCTCAGCGTGGCGGCCGCCGCCCCCCCGGTGGCGACGGCGGAGCGTGTGAGCCCCGGGCCGGCGGTGGTGGCGGACAGCGGCCGGCGCGTCCGGGTGGGCATCGAGCGGATCGATGCCGGCGCGCTCCGTGCCGAGGGCGTCGCGGTGCAGTTCGAGAGCGGCACCGCGGGCGCCGATCCGATGAGCCTGCGCATCGACGCCGCGCGCGTCGAGCTTCCGGCGGCCGCGCTCGCCCTGGACCGCCTCGAGTGGGCCTGCGAGCGGCTGCAGAGCCTGCAGCCCCTGGTCTGCGAAGGCTCGCTGCGCGTGGCCGGTCGTCCGGCGGGCGTGCTGGCCGTCGATGTCTCGGCGGCCCGCACCGGCCTGCGCTGGGCGCAGGGCCGGCGGGCGCTGGCCGTCGACAAGGATCCCGACTCGCCCTGGCGCATCGCGGCGCAGCGCATTCCGCTCGTCTGGCTGGAGGATTTCGTGACCTCGCTGTGGGCCGGCGGGCGCGTGGGCGAGGGCACGGTGGGTGGCAGGCTGTCGATTCCCGGCGGTGGCGCGGCCACGCGCATCGACGCCGACCTGCGGCTCGAGGGCATCGGCTTCGACACGCCCGACGGTCTGGTTGCAGGCGCCGGGCTCGCGATGCCACTGAGGGTGCGCTACCAGTCGACGCCGGCCACCGCGACGGCACCGGAGCGCACGCGCCTGCGCCTTGAAGGCCGCTTGACGGCCGGTGAACTGCTGGTCACGCCGATCTACCTCGCCGTGCCGGCGGCCGGCCTCGAGGTGGCGGTGGATGCCGAATCGCAGCCCGGGGGCCGCTGGCGGCTGACGCGCTGGCTCTGGAATGACGCCACGGCGATCCGTGCGGCGGGCGATGCCACGCTGGCCGCCGATGGCCGCGTGCTGGCGCTGTCGGCGCGCGCCACCAGCCCCGATCTTGCGGAGCTGCGCACGCGCTATCTCGACGGCGTGCTGGCACCGGCGGGCTTTGGCGATCTCCGGCTTGCGGGCCGCGGCGGCGGCGCCGTGGCCTTCGATGCCGAAGGTCTGTCGGCGATGGAGATCGATCTGGTTGACACCGGGGCGGTCGATCCGCAGGGCCGCTTCTCGCTGGTCGGGGTCAACGGCGACCTGCGCTGGTCGCGCGACGGCGCGGCGGCCGACAGCCGGCTCGGCTGGCAGGCCGCGGCGTTGTACGGCATTGGTGTCGAGGCCGGAGCCTTCGCCTTCCGAAGTGAGAGCGGCGTGCTGGCGCTGCGCGAGCCGCTGCGTGTCGGCACGCTGGGCGGCCACCTGCGGCTGGATCGGCTGACCTGGCGACCACCGCGCGGCGCGACGCCGCTGCGCATCGAGATGGGGCTCGCGCTGGAGGCGCTCGATCTCGGCAGCCTGTCACAGCGTCTCGGCTGGCCGGACTTCGAGGGCACGCTGGAAGGCACCCTGCCCAACGCGCTGTACCAGAACAACCGCGTCACCTTCGAGGGTGGGCTGGCGATGGCGCTCTTCGGCGGACAGGTGCGCATCGACGACCTCGCCCTGGAGCGCCCCTTCGGCGTTGCGCCTTCGCTGGCGGCCGATCTGCGCTTCCAGGACATCGACCTCGCGCCGCTGACCCGGGCGTTCGGCTTCGGCGAGATCACCGGCCGCCTCGATGGCCGCATCCGCGATCTGCGCCTGGTCGACTGGACGCCGGTGGCTTTCGATGCGCGCCTGCTCACCGATCGCACCTTCGACGGCCGGCGCCGCATCAGCCAGCGCGCCGTGCAGGACATCTCCGACCTCGGCGGCTCCGGCCTGATCGCCGGATTGCAGGCGCGGCTGCTGCGCGCTTTCGATGACTTCGGCTACAACCGCATCGGCATCGGCTGCGTGCTGCGCGACAACGTCTGCGCCATGACCGGCCTGCGGCGGCGTGGTGCCGGCTACCTGATCGTCGAGGGCCGTGGCCTGCCGCGTATCGAGGTGGTGGGCTTCCGCCGCGAGGTCGACTGGCCGACGCTGGTGGCGCGCCTGCGCGACGCGACCGAGGGCGACACGTTGCGGATCGAATAGGTCTGCCCGCGCGCGGCGGCGACCGCCCGCTGAATGCCGGCGGGCGGGGCCGGAGCGACCGCCACCCGCCGGGGTTAGGATCGAGCCACCACAAGCCCCGAGGTGATCCGCTCATGCGCCCGTCGATGCTGAAAGCTACCGCCCTGCTGCTGCCCGTCGTGCTGCTCGCGTCCTGCGTGACCATCAACGTCTACTTCCCGGCCGCGGAAGCGCAGCAGGCGGCCGAGGAGTTCGTCGAGGACGTGATCGGCGAAGCGCCCGCGGCGGGAGAGGGGTCGTCGATGATCGAGTCGCCCGGCACGGTCGGCGCGCTCGTGGCGGCCACCCTCGAGGGCCGCGAGGCGCTGCCGGCGCGCGTGTTCTCGCATACGGAAACGCGCTTCGACCCGGTCGGGTTCTTCATCGCCAGCGCCCAGGCGCAGGAGAACGTCGACATCCGCATCCGCACGCCGGCCATCCAGGCCATCCAGTCGCGCATGGCGGAACGCTTCCAGGGCACGCTGGCCGCGCTGTTCGACGCCGGCGCGCTGGGCTTCGGCAACGACGGCCTCGTGGTGCTGCGCGATCCGTCGAAGGTACCGCTGGCGCAGCGCACTGCCGTCAATCAGGCGGTCGCCGACGAGAACCGCGACCGCAATGCCGTGTACCGCGAGATCGCGGTGGCCAACGGCCACCCGGAGTGGGAAACGCAGATCCGCAGGACCTTCGCCCGGGAGTGGGTGGCGCAGGCCCGTGGCGGCTGGTGGTACCAGGACAGCGCCGGGGCCTGGAAGCAGAAGTAAGCCCGGGCGTGCGAAAATCGCGCCCCGTTTCTCCCGAGTTTTCCCGTGGCGCGACAGCGGCAACGACTGGACCCCGATTTCGAGATCGCGATCGACGACCTGAGCCATGACGGCCGCGGCGTCGGTCGCCGCGACGGCAAGGCGGTGTTCGTGGCTGGCGCGTTGCCCGGCGAGCGCGTGCGTGCGAGGCAGACGGCGAAGAGCCGCCATTTCGACGAGGCCGCGGCCTTCGAGGTGCTGGAGGCCTCGGCCGATCGCGTGGCGCCGCGCTGCGCGCACTTCGGCACCTGTGGCGGCTGCGTGCTGCAGCACCTCGACGAGGCGAAGCAGATCGAAGCCAAGGCCCGCGTGCTGATCGAGAACATGGCGCGGATCGGCCACGTCGAGCCGCGCGAGTGGTTCGCACCGATCCGCGACGCGCAGTGGGGCTACCGCCGCAAGGGCCGGCTGTCGGTGCGCTGGGTGGAGAAGAAGGGCAAGGCGCTGGTGGGGTTCCGCGAGCAGGACCCGCGCTTCGTGGCTGATCTCTCCGAGTGCCACACGGTGATTCCGTCCGTGGGCCAGCGCATCCCGGCGCTGTCGGCGCTGGTGGAATCGCTGGAGGGCCGCCGCACGATCCCGCAGATCGAGTTCATCGCCGGCGACGGCGCGCTGGCGCTGGTGTTCCGCCATCTCGAGCCGCTGAGCGACGGCGACCGCGAGAAGCTGGCCGATTTCGCGAAGCGCGAGGCGGTGGCGGTGTTCCTGCAGCCGGGCGGCATCGACACGGTCGCGCCGCTGTGGCCCGAGCGCGTCGACCTGCACTTCGATCTCGACGTCGATGCCGGCGAAAAGCGTGATGCCGCTCGCCTCGGAAACGCTGCGAGTGCGCTGCGGCTGCAGTTCCGCCCGCTGGATTTCATCCAGGTCAATGCCGGCCTGAACCGCCAGATGATCGCGCGGGCCATCGATCTGCTCGACCTCAAGCCCGGCGAACGCGTGCTCGATCTGTTCTGCGGCTTGGGCAACTTCACGCTGCCGATCGCGCGACGCGGCTTCGACGTCGTCGGCGTCGAGGGCGATGCCGGCTTGGTCGCGCGGGCACGGCAGAATGCCGAGGCGAACGGCCTGCCGAACGCGCGCTTCTTCGCCGCGGATCTCGCGAAGGATCTGTCGAGCGAGCCGTGGATGCGCGACGGCTTCGACAAGCTGCTGATCGACCCGCCGCGCGCCGGTGCGGCGGAAGTGCTGGCCCAGCTGCCGCTGAAGAGCATCCCGCGCATCGTCTACGTG
>DMHI01000193.1:0-319 GCA_003449515.1 Lysobacteraceae bacterium
ACGGTGCGCCACGCCTGGGCGAGCTGGGGCCCGTGGATGGTCGGCCAGAACTGGAGCAACTTCCAGGATCCGGCCTCGCTGGTCGACACCATCGACCTGATCGGTGCCACCGACGGCACGGTGTTCGTGCGTCAGGCGCAGGTGCGCTACACCTCCGGGGCCTGGTCGTTCGCGCTCGAGAATCCCGAGACCACGGTGGGCAGCTTCCGCGGCAACTTCGCGCGGATCTCGTCCGACGACAACCGCCTGCCCGACCTCACCGCGCGCTGGACGCAGCGCGGCGACTGGGGCCACCTGAGCGTCGCCGGCCTGCTGCGCG
>DMHI01000193.1:646-3521 GCA_003449515.1 Lysobacteraceae bacterium
GCGTCGCCGGCCTGCTGCGCGAACTGCGCCACGAGACCACCACCGGCATCGATGACGCCGGCACCGGCTATGGCGTGTCGATCACTGGCCGCCGCGTGATCGAGGGCGGCAACGACCTGCGCTTCGGCTTCACCGCAGGGCGCGGCATCGGCCGCTACCTCGGCCTCGGCATCGCCCCCGATGCGCTGCTCGACGCCCGCAACCGGCTCGAGGCGGTTGACATGATGGCCGGCTTCGCCGGCGTCCGCCATGTCTTCAACCCGAAGCTGCGCGGCAATCTCTACGGCAGCCTCGCCACCTTCGACAACGACATCGCCCTGAGTGGCGCGGGGGCCACCGAGAAGGTCGGCTCGGTGGCCGCCAACCTCGTCTACAGCCCGTTCCCGCGCGTCGATGTCGGCCTCGAGGGCCGCCTGGGCCGCCGCTGGCTCGAGAACGGTACCGAGGGCGACCTCGCCCGCCTGCACTTCCACGTCCGCTACAACTTCTGAGGACTGATCGAATGAGCACCCAGACGCCCGAGAAGCCGTCGTCAGGAGGCGACGCCTTCGACGAAACCACCGTGAAGCGCAAGCTGGCATCCGCCATCAAGCTGCTCGCGATCTTCTGCACCGCCTATTTCACAGCGGCCGTGATCGCCACCAACGAGTTCGCCCACATCGCCGGCATCCTGGTCTTCGGCATCCCGTTGGCGGTGATCGCCGGCTTCCTCGTGTTCGTGGTCGGCATCATCGTCACGCGCATGTGTCTCGCGCAGGACAAGGGGAGCTGAACATGGAAAATCCCATTGCCTTCTCGATTCTCGTCGTCAGCCTGATCGCGGTGGTCTACATCAGCTGGTGGGGCAAGCGATTCACCAGCACGACCACCGACTTCTACGTCGCTGGCGGCAAGATCTCGCCCCGCCTCAACGGCTGGGCCATGTTCGGTGACTACTGCAGCGCCGCCAGCTTCCTCGGCGTTGCCGGTGCCATCGCCCTTGCCGGTGTCGACAGCTGGTGGGTCGCCATCGGCTTCTTCGGCGCGTGGATCTTCGTTCTCGTCGCCCTCGCCGGACCACTCAAGAGCTCCGGCAAGTTCACCGTCGCCGATGTGCTGGTCGGCCGCTTCGGCGGTCGCAGCCTGAAGTTCCTGGCCATGGCCACCACCGTGGTGATCGGCACGCTCTACCTCGTGCCGCAGATCGTCGGTGCCGGCCACCTGTTCCAGCTCCTGCTGGGCTGGGACTACATGGTGACGGTGGTGGTGTCGGCCGTGGTCATGGGCCTGATGGTGGTGCTCGGCGGCATGATGGGCACCACTTACAACCAGGCGGTCCAGGGCGTGATCCTGCTCGTCGCCATGCTGCTGCTGTTCGTGCTGGCGACCGTGATGTACTTCGGTGCCAATCCGTTCGCGATCATCACCGCGGCCATGGAAACGGTGCCGCCAACCGAAGCCGCGAAGGTGATCGGTCAGGTGGTGGTGCCGCCGCCGGCCGAGGGCGCGGCGCACGGGCCCTTCGTGCTGGCCGAGGCCGTCCGCCAGGGCTTCGCCGACCTGCCGAACGCCTTGACCCCGGGCATCGCCATCCCCGACGTGTGGAGCCAGATCAGCCTGGTGCTGGGCCTGCTGCTCGGCGTCGCCGGTCTGCCGCACATCCTGATCCGCTTCTACACGGTGAAGGACGCCAAGGACGCCAAGAAGGGCGCGGAAATCACCATCATCGGCCTCGCCGTGTTCTACATCGCGGTGCTGTTCGTGGGCTTCGCCACGATGATGATCCTGTACGACGAGCTGATCGCGATGCTCGAGGCCGGCGAGCGTGGCCGCGCCACCAACATGGCGATCCCGCTGCTCGGCATGGACATGGGCGGTGAGGTGGTGCTCGGCGTGATCGCGGCGGGTGCGATGGCGGCGATGCTCAGCACGTCGGTCGGCCTGCTGATCTCGATGACCACCAGCCTGTCGCACGACGTCTATGCCGGTGTGCTCCGCCCCAACAGCACCGACCGCGAGCGGCTGGTGTTCGCCAAGGGTGGTGCGGTGGTGCTGACGATCATCGCCCTGCTGGCCTCGGTCTGGTTGAAGGACCAGAACGTCGCGGTGCTGGTCGCCATGTGCTTCGGTATCGCCGCCAGCACCTTCGCGCCGGTGCTGATCCTCTCGGTCTGGTGGAAGGGCCTGACCAAGGAAGGCGTGGTCGCCGGCCTCGTGGTGGGTCTGCTGGTCTCCCTCGTCTTCACCTTCGCCCGCTTCGGCGGCGTGCCCGAGGTGATGGGGATCCGCGTGCTCGGCAACCCGGCGCTCTACGGCGTTCCCGCCGCCCTGCTCTCGATCATCGTCGTCAGCCTGCTCACCAGGACCACCGGCAATGCCCGCGAGTTCCTGGCGATGGCCCACCGCGACAACTGATCCCGGGCGATGCCTCGACCTGCACGGCGCCCCTCGGGGCGCCGTGTTCTTTTCCGCCGGCCACAAAAAACCCGCCATCACTGGCGGGTTCTCGTGGAGCGGATCGTTCGGCCGAGAGGCTTACTTGATCTTCGCTTCCTTGTAGGCGACGTGCTTGCGGATCGTCGGATCGTACTTCTTGATCTCGAACTTGCCGGTCATCGTCTTCTTGTTCTTGTCGGTGGTGTAGAAGTGGCCGGTACCGGCCGTCGACACCAGACGGATCTTGTCGCGCTTCGAAGCCATGATCGTTCTCCCTTAGACCTTGACGCCGGAGGCGCGGAGCTCGGCGAGGACGGCGTCGATGCCGTTCTTGTCGATCAGGCGCAGGCCGGCGTTGGTGATGCGCAGGCGCACCCACCGTTTCTCGGTCTCGACCCAGATCCGACGGTACTGAAGATTCGGCAGGAACCGACGCTTCGTCTTGTTGTTCGCGTGGGAC
>DMHI01000134.1:0-2238 GCA_003449515.1 Lysobacteraceae bacterium
ACATCATCGCGTTCGAAGGCGATTCGCACGTCGAGTTCTTCATGGGCAACTACCGCGAGTACGAGGAAGACAAGAAGCGCCGCCTCGGCGCGGATGGCGCGGCCCCGAAGCGCATCCGCTTCAAGGCGCTGAAGTAAGGCGCGCCGCGATGTCGATGGCGCAGCGGCCCTCCGTGGTGCAGGCATGAGCGCCGCGCCGGCATCGCCGATGCCGGGCTTCAACGCCCGCCTCGCCGCCCGCTGGCGCGACGCGGATACCCTGCTCTGTGTCGGCATCGACCCGGAGCCGGGCCGCTATCCCGCGCCGCTCGTCGACGACCCCGACCGCGCCTTCGCGTTCGGCAAAGCCATTGTCGACGCGACGGCGGAGTACGCCTGCGCGTTCAAGCCGCAGATCGCCCACTTCGCCGCACAAGGTGCGGAAGACGCGCTGGAGCGGCTGATCGCCCACGTGCACGCGAAGCATCCGGGCATCGCGGTGATCCTCGACGCCAAACGCGGCGACATCGGCAGCACCGCGCAGCAGTACGCGCGCGAGGCCTTCGAGCGTTTCCGCGCCGATGCGGTGACGGCGAACCCGTACCTCGGCAGCGATTCGCTGGCGCCCTACCTCGCGCACGCCGACAAGGGCGTGGTGGTGCTGTGCCGCACCTCGAACCCGGGCGCGGCCGACCTGCAGGATCTGCCGGTGGCGGGCAGCGATGGCACCACGCGGCCGCTGTACCAGCGCGTTGCCGAGAAGGCCGCGCGCGACTGGAACGACAACGGAAATCTTTCGCTCGTGGTTGGCGCGACCTGGCCCGAACAGCTCGGCGAGGTACGCGCGATCGTGGGTGGCGATATTCCCCTGCTGGTGCCCGGCATCGGCGCGCAGGGCGGTGATGTGCAAGCCGTGCTGCAGCATGGCCTCAACGCCGATCGTACCGGGCTGATCATCAGCAGCTCGCGCGCCATTCTCTACGCGAGTTCCGGCGCGGACTTCGCCGAAGCGGCCGCGCGCGCGGCACGCGAGACGCGCGATCGGATCAACCGCCACCGCTGAAGCGGCGGGCCGTCGCGGCTGTGCTGCCGGCGTCGACAGTCAGCGACGTGCCGCGCGCAGCAGCGCCAGCGGCCACGCAAGCGCGAACAGGCGCAGCGCCAGGGCGCTGAGCACCAGCGGTGCCAGCAGCAATGCGGCACCGCCCGATTCGAAACGCCACCAGTAACGCCACAGGCCGCGATGCTTGTGCCACTCGACGAACACCGGCCGCGCGCGGCTCGATACGCCGCGATGGTGCAGCACCGGCACGTCGTTGGCGACGGCGACGCAGAAACCCGCCTCGCGCAGGCGTCGGCAGAAATCGAGGTCTTCGACGTGCAGGCGATAGCCCTCGTCCCAGCCGCCGACCGCGTCGAACGCGGCGCGCGGCACCAGCATCAGCGCACCGGAGCAGGCGTCGACGCGCTGCAAGGCGAGTGCCGCGTCGGGCACGATGGCAAGGCCTTCGCGTGCGCCACCCGCGCCAAGCATCCGCGCCAGTGTGAGGTCGTGGCGTCGTGCAGCGGGATCGCGCCGGCCATCGGCATCGCGCAGGTCGGCACCGAGTGCGCCAACCGCCGGCAGCGATTCGGCCTGCGCGAGCAAGCGCGCCAGAGCATGGTCGGGAAGCTCGAGATCGGGATTGACGAACAGCAGCCAGGGCGACGTTCCGAAAACGGCGCCGGCGTTGCAGCCGGCGGCGAAACCGGGGTTGTGTGGCAGTTCGCTCAACGAAATGCGGCCGTCCGCCGCCGCGATCGCGCGAACACGGGCCGCCGTGTCATCGCGCGAACCGTTGTCGATGACGCTGACGTGCACGAGCGCCGGTTGCGCCAGCAGTGCGGCGAGGCAGGCGTCGATCGTCGAGGCACTGTCACAGGTGACGACCACCGCATCGACGCCGGCAGGCACGGCGGCCGCACCGCGGCGCGCTCCCCCAGGCGCATTCATCGGCGACCCCACGGCAACCTCAGGGTCCGTCCGGCAGTCCGGCAGCGCGCAGGCGCTCGCGCAGGGTGTGCGCATAGCGGTCGGTCAGCATCAGCTCGCGGATCACCTGCTGGTAGTGCGCCCAGACGCTCTGCTGCGCGTCGGCGAAGTACGACAGCGCCGGCAGACCGGCCAGCGCATCGTCCTGCTTCGCGCAGACAGCGATGTGGTAGACCGGCAGCGCGCGGATGCCGCTGAACACCTCGTCGCCGTCCTGTGTGTAAGCAC
>DMHI01000134.1:2641-5093 GCA_003449515.1 Lysobacteraceae bacterium
CCGTAGAGGCGATGGTGTGCGAAGTGTCGCTCGATCAGCGCCTCGAACTCCCCGCGGTACAGCTCGCGGACGTGGTGCGGATTCTGGTGGCCGGCGAGTTCGCTGTAGGTGTGGCGATCCGGAGTGGAGATCACCAGCAGGCCGTCCGGCTTCAGCACGCGCGAGAAGCCCGCCATCAGGGTGTCGTGCTCGGCGAGGTGCTCGAGCGTCTCGAAGCTGATGACGAGATCGATGCTGGCATCGGTCACGCCATCGAGGGTGAGCACATCGGCCTGGCGGAAACGCAGGCGCGGGTGGGCATAGCGGGCCGACGCATGCGCGACGGCCGCGGCCGAGAGATCGACACCGAGAACGGACGACGCCGTGCGCGCCAGCAACGCCGCGCCATAGCCCTCGCCGCAGGCGGCATCGAGCACCGTGCGATCGCGCGCCAGCGCCATCGCGAAGGCGTAGCGATGCCAGTGCTCGTAGGCCATCTCACGCGGCACTTCCGGGTGGTAGCGCTCGCCGGTGAAGGCCAGCGCTGACGCGGTGTCGCTCATCGGCCTGTCCTCATCGACCCGGGCTCATCGGAACAGATCGCCCTGCGGGCTCGCGGCCGCCAGCATAGCGAGGCCCGTGGCCAGACGCTGACGGGCGTCGCGCAGCGGATCGTCGAGGATGAAACGGGCGATGCGCTCGTTGTAGCCGGGCCAGCGCGCGTTGAGCCGGCGCAGGTTCTCGCCGCCGGGCGCGTGCCCGGTCGCGGCGAACGAGGCATGGCCGCGATGCACCACGTAGGCGTCGTCGCAGAGCACGTGGCGCCAGCCATGCGCTTCGGCGCGCAGGCACCAGTCGTTCTCCTCGCCGTAGCCCTTGCCGAAGGTCTCGGCATCGAAGCCGCCGATCGCGCACAGCGCCGCACGGCGCAGGTACATGCAGAAGCCGACCGCCGTTGGCAGCGCCGGATACGCCGCCGTGTGCCGCGTGGCTGCGAACGCCAGTGCTTCGGCATCGTCGGGCAGCGGATTCGGCGAAACGAACAGCGGAAAGGACACGATCTCGCCGTTGTTGCTCCACGGCGTGGCGGTGGCGATGCGCGCGTCGCTCGCGGCGCAGGCCGCAAGCCGCTGCAGCCAGTCGCCCGCCGGCTCGGTGTCGGCATTGAGCAGGACGAGATCGGCGTCGCCGGTTTCCGCGAAGGCCAGATTGCAGTTGCCGGGGAAACCGAGGTTCACCGCGCGCCGCGCGTGGCTCACGGCCAGACGGGTGCGCCGACGCCAGTCGTCGAGCAGTGCCGGCACCCGAGGGTCGGTCGAGGCATCGTCGGCGAGGTGCACACGCGCGCCCGCCGGCAATGTGCGATCGAGCGCGGCGAGGCAGGCATCGAGCGCCTCGAGGGCGTTGAACACCGGCACGACAACGATCGGCAACGCGGCGGTGTGCCCGGCGCCGGGAGGCCCCGCGGTCTTTCCGCTCATGGCGCCTCCCAGCGATGCGGCAGACGCACCAGGCCGAACTCACGGCTGCTGCCGGCGACGATGACGCTGTGCTCCACGGTATCGAAGACGCGCAGCGCCTCGGGGTCCATCGCGTGGGCACGCAGGCGATACTCGCCGGGCAACAGCGCGCTGATGTCGAGCGTGAGTCGCGCGCCGAAGGTGCCCGGCACGCCCAGCGGCCAGGGCCGCAGCCCGGCGATCTCGGTGCTGGTGCCGTAGACCGGTGTGCCGTCGATGCGCGACAGGCCGACCAGCAGATGCGGCCGGTCGCCCTCGCGCGAGACGGCGGTGATCTCGATCCGGAGCTGGTGCGCGCCGGATGCCTCACACCTGGCCTGATGCAGATCGAGCCGGTCGATCCGGTAATCACCGGCACCAACATGCGCCGCTGCGGCGGCGCGCTCGTTGGTCTCGCGCTGCTCCAGCCACGCCTGGTAGCGCTGCGTCACCGCGAAGGCGTCGCCGCTGGCCTCGACGCGCCCGTCCTTCAGCCAGATCGCCTGTCGGCACAGCTTCTGCACGTGATACAGGCTGTGCGAGACCAGCAGCAGGGTGCCGCCCTCGGCGAGGTAGCCATCGATCCAGCGGATGCACTTCTTCTGGAAGCGATCGTCGCCAACGGCCAGCACTTCATCGGTGATCAGCAGGTCGGGGCGCGTGGCGGCGATCACCGCGAAGCCCAGCCGCACCACCATGCCACTGCTGTAGTGCTTCACCGGCTCGTCGAAGTAGCGGCCGATCCCGGCGAAGTCCTCGATCTCCGGCAACTTGGCCGCCAATGCCGCGCCCGACAGTCCGTGGATCGCCGCCGCCATACGCACGTTGTCGCGGCCGCTGTACTCGGGATGGAAGCCCGCGCCAAGCTCCAGCAACGCGCCGATGCGCGCCGTGGTCACGACCTGTCCGGCGCTCGGCGTCAGGGTGCCGGTGATGAGCTTGAGCAGGGTCGATTTGCCCGCGCCGTTCTCGCC
>DMHI01000085.1:0-1832 GCA_003449515.1 Lysobacteraceae bacterium
AGCAGGCGCGGCGCGCCCAGCAGCAGCGAGAGCGCCACCGGGTAGAGCAACAGGGCGAGCCTTGGCACCCCCTCCGCCCGATCGAGGAACAGGAACAGCAGCAGGGCCACCGCCGCACCGCCGAGCACGCTGGCGAGGACGATGTTCTTGAGGTCGGGAACGCTGGCGAAGCGCCACAGGCCGCGGTAGAGGCCCATCCGCCAGAACACCAGCAATTGCACCGCCACCACCAGCGCGGTCTCGTCGATGAAGCGGTGCGCCGGCATCGGCTGGCCGGTGGTGGCGTAGCGCAGGGCGATCAGGCCCTGCCAGGCCAGCACCACCATCAGCACGTCATGCAGGACGATGAAGCCCCGGCCGAACGGCCAGCGCGGGAAACGGGGCGGGCTGGGGGTCATGGGCGTCCTTCCGTGGTGGGCGTCGCGGTGAAGCGGCGTGACACCGACCACCAGAGCAGCGCGTTGATCAGCAGCACCGGTGCCAGCGACACGAGAGGCGCACCGCCGAGGGCCTGGATTGCCATCGCCACGCCTCCACTGGTCAGGATCCATGCCGCATAGCCCACGGCCACGCGGGTGTGACTGTACCCGCTGCGGACGGCGCGCTGGTAGAGGTGACGGCGGTGGGGCGTGGTCAAACGTTCACGGAGGGCGGCGCGTTGGGCCAAGGTGCCGAGCACATCGACCAGGAACGGACTGGCCGCGGCAACAGCCAAGGCGGCGATGCCCTCGGGCGGAATCGCCGGAACGCCGTGCGTGACCGCGGGCAGTCCGTCGGCGGTCGCTACGCCATCCGAGCGCGGCCAGAGAACGAGGGCGGCAACGGCCATGCCGAGACCGTGGCTGCCGCAGTCCCCCATGAACACCCGCGCCCGCGGCAGGTTGAGCGGCAGGAAACCGGCAGCGGCGGCCACCAGCAGGGCGGGCAGCACGGCGGCATGCAGCGGCACGCCGGCCACCCCCCCGGCGGCCAGCACCACGATCGACACCGCGAGGGTCGCGAGGGTGGCGATGCCATTGATGCCGTCCATGAAGTTCCATGCGTTCAGCACCAGCAGGGCGAAGGCCAGGGCCGCCACCACCGCCAGCACACCGTCGGCGCCGCCCGGCAGCGCGGTGAGCGCCTGCGGCCAGGGCATCGCCAGCGCCAGTGGCAGCGCCGCCAGCCCCTGCCCAGCCAGCTTCAGCCACGGCGGCAGCGGGCGCAGGTCGTCGACGAGGCCAACCGCCGCGGCGAGGCCGATCGCCAGCAGGGTCGCCTCGCGCAGCGCATCCGCAGGCCCCAGCAGCCAAAGCCCGCCGATCACCGCCAGCACCGGCCCCACACCGGCACCGCGCGGCGTCGCCACGAGGTGGCTGCTGCGCTCGCCCGGCACGTCGATCACCCCGCGACGCAAGGCGAAACGCCGCCAGATTTCGGCCAGCGCCGCCGATGCCATCGCCGCCACCAGCAGCACCGCGCCGAACAGGCCCAGGGTCACGCCCGCCTCATTCGATGGCCACGTGCGGCAGCGGCTTGATGCTGGCCCACTGCTTGCAACTGGGGCACTGCCAGTGATGCGCCCGCGCACCGAAGCCGCAGCTCTGGCAGCGGTAGCCCGGCGAGCGGACGATCAGCTGCTCGTTGATCTGCTGCAGGGCCACCAGCAATCCGCGGGCATCGTCGCGGTCGCTGCGCAGGGCCAGTTCGATCAGTGCCGCCTCGCCGCGGATCGAGGGCCGCTGGCGCAGGTGCCGGCGCAGGAAATCGAGCGCCGAGGACGCGCCCTCCTCGGCCTCGAGACGCCGCGCCAGCGCCAGCGCCGGCGACACACCCCGGTAGCGTTCGACCAT
>DMHI01000085.1:2219-7559 GCA_003449515.1 Lysobacteraceae bacterium
AGCAGCGGCGAGAGCACTTCCGGCAGGAACTCGATGTCGAGTCGGGCGGCGCGCTCGAAGGCCCGGATCGCCGCCGGGTCGTTGCCTTCCGCCAGCTCGATCTGGCCCTCGAGCAGCGCGGCACGCACGCTGTTGGCGTCGGCGGCGTTGGCACGCGCCAGATGCGCGCGCACCCCGGCGATGTCGCCGCCGAGGCGGGCTTTCTCGGCCAGCTCGCACTCGAACTGCGCGATCAGCCTGCCCATCGGCTCGTGGGTGGCCTGCTCGTAGCGGCGGGCGTGGTCGATCGCCTGCTGCCAGTCGCGCTCGGCCTGGTAGATCGACATCAGATGCCGCAGCGCCTGTGGCGCGGCCGAGCCCAGCTTCACCAGATCGGCGAACAGCGTTTCGGCGCGGTCCAGCAATCCGGCGCGCATGTAGTCCTCGCCGAGGGCGAGGATGGCGCGGGTCTTCTGCTCATCGCTCAAGCCCGGCCGCGAGATCACGCTCTGGTGCAGGCGGATGGCCCGGTCCACCTCGCCACGGCGGCGGAACAGCGTGCCCAGCGTGAACTGGGTTTCCAGCGTTTCCTTGTCGCGCTCGGCGATCTGCAGAAACACCTCGATGGCCTTGTCCTGCTGCTCGTTCAACAGGTAGTTCAGGCCGCGGAAATAGGTGGCCGACAGCTTCGAGATGCGCGCGCCACCGCGACGCTCGCCGCCACGCTGGCCCAGCCACCAGCCGGCGAGACCGACCAGCGGAACGACCAGCAGCAGCCACCACACGGTGATCATTCGCTGCGCTCGTCGCCCGCGGGCGGCTCAGGCCGCGCCGGGCCGGGGGAGCGCGACAGCAGCGCGGCGAGCCCACCGAGCAGGGCACCAACCAGCAGCACGCCGAGCAGCAGCAGGCCCAGCGGCAGGTCGAGTTCGGCCCACAACAGGTCGACGCGCACGGCGCCATCGTTGAGCGCGGCCACGGCCACGCCGAAAGCGATGCACAGCACGGCCAGCAGGAGGCGGATGGATCGCATCGGGGCTCGCGGCGAGGGAAGGCCGCGCGATTATCGCCGGCTTCAGCCGGCTTCGGGAACCACGGGATTCACGCGCTCGCGCAATTCCTTGCCCGGCTTGAAGTGCGGGACGTACTTGCCGGGAAGCGGGACGCTTTCGCCGGTCTTGGGGTTCCGGCCGACGCGCGGCGGGCGGAAATGCAGCGAGAAGCTGCCGAAGCCGCGCACCTCGATCCGCTGGCCCATCGCCAGCGCATCGCCCAGCATCTCGAGCAGCGAGCGCACGGCCAGCTCGACGTCCTCGGGCTTCAGGTGGGGCTGCCTCGCGGCCAGCGCCTCGATCAGTTCGGACTTGGTCATCGACAGGTTCGATGGCCACTCGCGGAAGCAGCGGCCCGGACAACGCCGGGCCGCCACCACCACAGGGCCTTACTCGCGGCTGCCCAGCTGCTCGCGCAGCAGCGCACCCAGCTTGGTGGTGCCGCTGGAGGCTTCCGCCGCCGACTTGTTGTACTCGGCCAGCGTCTCCTGCACCTCGGCCTCGTCCTTGGCGCGGATCGAGAGCTGCAGCACGCGGCTCTTGCGATCAGTGCCGACGATCTTGGCCTCGACCTTGTCGCCCACCTTCAGGTGCTGGCTGGCGTCTTCCACGCGCTCCTTGGCGATGTCCGAGGCGCGGATGTAGCCCTCGACGCCGTCGCCGAGGTCGACCGTCGCGCCACGCGAATCGACGTCACGCACGGTGCCGGTGACGACCGCACCCTTCTGGCGCTGGGCCACGAAGGAGCCGAACGGGTCCTGCTCCATCTGCTTGATGCCGAGCGAGATGCGCTCGCGCTCCGGGTCGACGGCGAGGACGACGGCCTCGACGGTGTCGCCCTTCTTGAAGTTGCGGACGACGTCTTCGCCGGTGGTGTTCCAGCTGATGTCCGACAGGTGGACGAGGCCGTCGATGCCGCCTTCCAGGCCGATGAAGATGCCGAAGTCGGTGATCGACTTGACCTGGCCCGAGACCTTGTCGTTCTTCTTGTTCATCGCCGCGAACGCTTCCCACGGGTTCGGCGTGCACTGCTTCATGCCGAGCGAGATGCGGCGACGCTCGGCGTCGACGTCGAGGATCATCACCTGGGTCTCGTCGCCGAGCTGCACCACCTTGCCCGGGTTGACGTTCTTGTTGGTCCAGTCCATCTCCGACACGTGGACGAGGCCCTCGACGCCCGGCTCGATCTCGACGAACGCGCCGTAATCGGTGACGTTGCTGACCTTGCCGAACACGCGCGCACCGTTCGGGTAACGGCGGGCGATGTTGTCCCACGGGTCCTCGCCGAGCTGCTTCAGGCCGAGCGAGACGCGGTTGCGCTCGCGGTCGAATTTGAGCACGCGGATCTGCAGCTCCTGACCGACTTCGACCACCTCCGACGGGTGGCGGACGCGCTTCCACGCCATGTCGGTGATGTGCAGCAGGCCGTCGATGCCGCCGAGATCGACGAACGCGCCGTAGTCGGTGAGGTTCTTGACCACGCCGGTGACGATCGCGCCTTCCTGCAGGCGCTCGAGCAGCTGCTCGCGCTCTTCCGAGTGCTCCGACTCGACCACGGCGCGGCGCGACACGACCACGTTGTTGCGCTTGCGGTCGAGCTTGATGATCTTGAACTCGAGTTCCTTGCCCTCGAGGTAGACCGGGTCGCGGACCGGACGGACGTCGACCAGCGAACCCGGCAGGAACGCGCGGACGTCGCGGATGTCGACGGTGAAGCCGCCCTTGACCTTGCCGCTGATGCGGCCGGTGACGGTCTCGGCCTTTTCCATCGCCTCTTCGAGCTCGTCCCACACCATCGCGCGCTTGGCCTTCTCGCGCGACAGCACGGTTTCGCCGAAGCCGTTCTCGAGCGAGTCCAGCGCCACCTTGACGGTGTCGCCGACATTGACTTCGAGCTCGCCGGCTTCGTTACGGAACTGTTCGATCGGGACGATGCCCTCGGACTTCAGGCCGGCGTTGACGACGACGACGTCGTTGCGGATCTCGACCACGGTGCCCGAGACGATCGCGCCCGGCTTCAGCTTGTTGAGCGCGGTCTGGCTCTGTTCGAACAGTTCGGCAAATGATTCAGTCATTGGAGTTTCTCTGGTTGGACATCAGGCTTTCGTCCGCATTCCCGCGCGACGCGCCCACCTGCAATGCATCTTGCGATGCGTGGGAAAACCGCCGCGCGGGATCGCGCGCCGGGGCTGTTCTTCTGACGGGATCGCGGAGCGACAGCGCGGCGCCGGGATCGCGCTCGACGGACGCGCCGCCGACTTACGACCGCCGCATCGATCCGGGAACGAGCGCCAGCACCTGCTGGACCACCTCGCCGATCGACCGGCCGGTGGAATCCAGGAAAAGCGCATCGGGTGCGGGTTTCAGGGGCGCCACCGCACGGTTGGCATCGCGTTCGTCGCGGGCCGAGATTTCGTGCAGAAGACTGGCGAAATTAACAGAAACCCCCTTTTCCTTCAACTGCTTATGCCTTCGACGCGCGCGCTCCTCGGCACTGGCGGTCAGGAAGACCTTGAACGGGGCGTCGGGAAAGATCACCGTGCCCATGTCGCGCCCGTCGGCCACCAGGCCGGGATCGGCGCGAAAACTGCGCTGAAGATCGGTCAACGCGCTGCGAACCGGCGGGTGCGCGGCGATCGCGGAGGCAGCGGCACCGGCGGTTTCCATGCGCAGTTGATGGGTCGCGTCCTTGCCGTTGACCCAGACCTTCGGCTCGCCGTCGCCGTCGCCATCGAAGCGGATGACCGTGCGCGCCGCGCAGGCGGCGACCGCATCGGCGTCGGAGAGGTCGATCTGCTCCCAAGCCGCCGCGAGCCCGACCGCGCGGTACAGCGCGCCGGAGTCGAGGTAATGCCAACCCAGCGCGGCAGCCACCATGCGACTGACGGTGCCCTTGCCGGAGCCGGAAGGGCCGTCGATGGTGAGGACCGGCGGGCGGGTGGCGGTGTCGGAAGCGATTCCGCGTGGGGTCGAGGGACTCATGCGGGGCGCGAGTCTACGCGACCCGCAGCCCGAACCCCACGCCACGCGCCAGCACCTCGAAACCGGGGAAGGAGGTGGCGACGTTGGCCACATCATCGATGCGTACCTCGCCCGATGCGCACTGCGCGGCGATGGCGAGGCTCATCGCGATGCGGTGGTCGCCGCGGCTGTCGGCCCGGCCGCCGGTGAGCGCGCCGGCGGCGTTACCACCCGCGTCGACACCGGCCGTGCCCGCGGTGAAGCCCGAGCCGCGAATCAACGCACCGTCGGGCCGTTCGTCGATCGATGCCCCGAGCGCGCGCAGGCCGGCGGCCATCACGGCGATGCGGTCGGATTCCTTGACCCGCAACTCGGCCGCACCCGTCACCGTGGTCACGCCCTCGGCCAGCGCGGCGGCAGTGAACAGGGCCGGAAACTCGTCGATCATGTCCGGCACCAGCGCCTCGGGAATGACTGCGCCATGCAGGCGAGCGGCGCGCACCTCGAGGTCAGCCACCGGCTCGCCGCCCTGCTCGCCCACCGCGTGGACAGCGATATCGGCACCCATCAGCCGCAGCGCGTCGAGCAGGCCGGTGCGGCGCGGGTTGATGCCGACCCGCTTCAGGCGCAGATGCGAGCCGGGGATGATGCTGGCCGCGACCAGGAAGAACGCCGCCGAGCTGAAGTCCGCCGGCACGTCGACCGTGGTCGCCTTCAACACGCGACCGGGGCGCAGGGTGGCGATGCCCGGCGCGAAGTCGATGTCGGCACCGAACGCCGCGAGCATGCGCTCGGTGTAGTCGCGGGTCGGGTGCGGCTCGCGGACGGTGGTGGGGCCGTCGGCATACAGACCGGCCAGCAGCAGGGCCGATTTCACTTGCGCACTGGCCACCGGGCATTGGTAATCAATGCCTTGCAAGCCATTCTTCGCGTGGATTCGCAAGGGCGGCAGGCCGCCCTCGCTGTCGATCCGCGCGCCCATCGCCGCCAGCGGATCGATCACCCGGCGCATCGGCCGCTTCGACAGCGAGGCGTCGCCGACCAGCACACTCTCGAACGCCTGCCCGGCCAGCAGCCCGGCGAGCAGGCGCATGCCGGTGCCGGCATTGCCGCAATCGAGCGGGCTCATCGAAGCGCGCAGACCGTGCAGACCAACGCCGTGGATGACGCGCTCGCCGGCGCTCGGCGCCTCCATCCGCACGCCGAGGCGCTGCAGGATGGCCGCGGTCGCGCGGGTGTCCTCGCCCTCGAGGAAGCCGGTGACGCGCGTCGTGCCTTCGGCCAGCGCGCCGAACATCACCGCGCGGTGCGAGACCGATTTGTCGCCGGGGACGGTGATCTCGCCCTG
>DMHI01000008.1:0-170 GCA_003449515.1 Lysobacteraceae bacterium
CGCGGCGCCACCCATGTCCGAACTGCCCACCCCGCCCGCCCACACCCGCGCGCCCTCGCTGCTGCAGGCCCTGATCCCGCTGCTCGTTCTGGTGGTGCTGCTCGCGGCGGGCGTGGCCCTGTTTGGCAGTGATGCGGCCTTCGGTGCCAATCAGATCGCGCTGGTGCTGG
>DMHI01000008.1:505-5799 GCA_003449515.1 Lysobacteraceae bacterium
CGCGCTGGTGCTGGCCGCGGCGGTCGCCGCCCTCGTCGGCTGGCGCAACGGCCTGTCGTGGGAGGACCTGCAGGACGGCATCGTGCAGGGCGTGGGAGTCGCTACCGGCGCGATCTTCATCCTGCTCGCTGTCGGCGCGCTGATCGGCACCTGGATCCTCTCCGGCACGGTGCCGACGCTGATCCACTACGGCCTGATGCTGCTCGACCCGAGCTGGTTCTACCCGGCGGCCTGCCTGCTCTGCGCGGCGGTGGCGATGACCATCGGCAGCTCGTGGACCACCGCCGGCACGATCGGCGTCGCCCTGATGGGCGTGGCCGGCGGCCTCGGCATGGACCCGGCCATCACCGCCGGCGCGGTGATTTCCGGCGCCTACTTCGGCGACAAGATGTCGCCCCTGTCCGACACCACCAACCTCGCGCCCGCCGCGGCCGGCAGCGAGCTGTTCGCGCACATCCGCCACATGGCCTGGACCACCCTGCCCAGCATCGCGCTGGCGGTGCTGGGCTTCGCGATCATCGGTTGGAAGGCGACGGCCAGCGGCGAGGTGGCCGGCGTCGGCGATCTTTCCGTGGAAATGCAGAAGCACTTCCGCCTCGGCCTGCACCTGCTGATTCCGCTGCTGGTGGTACTGGTGATGGCGGCGCGCAAGGTGCCGGCCCTGCCCACCGTGCTGGTGGGTGCGCTGCTCGGCGCGGTGTTCGCGGCAATCTTCCAGCCGGACGCGGTGCGTGCGCTGGCCGGTGAGGGCGTCAGCAGCGGCGTGGCCCTGTTGAAGGGCGCATGGATGGCGCTGTTCGGCGGCTTCAAGCTGGAGTCCGGCGTGGCGGCGGTCGATTCGCTGCTCAGCCGCGGCGGCATGAGCAGCATGCTCAATACGGTGTGGCTGATCCTCTGCGCGATGGCCTTCGGCGCGGTGATGGAAAAGGCCGGGCTGCTGGAGCGCCTGATCCGCAGCGTGCTGGCCGCGGCGAAGAGCACCGGCTCGCTGATCGCGGCGACCCTGATCACCGCCTTCGGCACCAATGTGGTCACCGCCGACCAGTACATCTCGATCGTGCTGCCGGGCCGGCTCTACCGCAGCGAGTACCGCCAGCGCGGGCTGGCCCCGGTGAACCTCTCGCGCGCGCTCGAGGACGCCGGCACGCTGACCTCGCCGCTGGTGCCCTGGAACACCTGCGGCGCGTACATGGCGGCCACGCTGGGCGTCGCCACCTGGGACTACCTGCCCTATGCGCTGTTCAACCTGATCAATCCGCTGCTGGCCCTCGTGCTCGCCTTCGCCGGCTTCAAGATCCTGCGCCTCGCCGCCGACGAGGTCCGCGCCACGCAGGCCACCGACGAGCGCTGAGTCCGGGTCGCCACGCTTGCACTCAGGCGTTGTCGTCGTCGGCTTCGGAAGGGCCGAGATCGCCCAGCAGCTTCTGCGTGGTCTCGGCGTCGAGCGCCTCGACGCCACGCAGCTTGCGCTCCAGCGCGCGCGTGCGCACGCCGGCCTTCTCCAGCGTGTTGCCGACCGTGGTGATCTGCTTCTGCACCGCATCGAGCACGCCACCGAACTTGCCGAATTCGGTGCGCACGGCACCGAGGATCTGCCAGACCTCGGAGCTGCGCTTCTCGATGGCCAGCGTGCGGAAACCCATGCGCAGCGAATTGAGCAGGGCCGCCAGCGTGGTCGGCCCGGTCAGGGTGACGCGATGCTCGCGCTGCAGCGCCTCGAACAGCCCGGGGCGGCGGATCACTTCGGCGTACAGGCCCTCAGTGGGCAGGAACAGCACGGCGAAGTCGGTGCTGTGCGGCGGGGCGATGTATTTCTCGGCGATCTTCTTCGCCTCGGCGCGAAGGCGGGCTTCCAGCGCGGCACCGGCCTGCGCGGCCGCCTCGGCATCGGCGCGCTCCTGGGCGTCGAGCAGGCGCTCGTAGTCCTCGCGCGGGAACTTGGCGTCCAGCGGCAGCCACACCGGCGCCTCGCCGGGGCCGGGCAGCTTCACCGCGAACTCCACCCGCTCGCTGCTGCCGGGGCGCGTGGCGACGTTGGTGGCGTACTGCTCGGGCGTCAGCAGTTCGTCGAGAATGGCCGCGAGCTGCACCTCGCCGAACACGCCGCGCGACTTGACATTGCCCAGCACACGCTTGAGATCGCCGACACCGGTGGCCAGGGTGCGCATCTCGCCGAGGCCCGCGTGCACCTGCTCCAGCCGCTCGGACACCAGCTTGAAGCTGGCATCCAGTCGCGCGTTCAGCGTGCTCTGCAGCTTCTCGTCGACGGTGGCGCGCATCTGTTCGAGCTTGGCCTCGTTGCCCTGCTGCAGCTCGGCCAATTTGCGTTCCAGCGCCTCGCGCAGCGCCACCTGGCCGCGGTCGTTGGCCTCGGCCAGACGCTGCTGCGAGGCCGCCAACTCGCTGCGCGCGGCGCGGTTCTCCTCGCCCTGCTGCTGCCCCAGCGCGCGCAGGCGCTCGTCCTGCTGCAGGCCCAGCGCGGCCAGACGCTCATCGCTGCGCTGGGCCATGCGATCGAGCTGGGCGGCCAGCTCGGCGCGTCCGGCGCGCTGCTCGTCGCGCAGGCTGCGCTCCAGCGTGCCCAGCCCCGCCTCCAAGCGTTCGAGACGCTGCGCCAGCAAAGCCGGGGCGTCCTCGGCGGCACCACGCCGCCAAGCGAGAAAAGCGAACAGCGCCGCCAACAGCGCGGCAAGTACCGCGAGCCCGATCAACCCTTCCATCCTGCGCGCCTCTCCGTGAACGACGGCGGCTATTGTCGCAAGGCGGCGGTCTCACCGCCTGCGACTCGGGATGGCGCTCAGTACCCGGCGGCGTTGCTCAGATCGTCACCCAGGCCGCGCACCACGCCTTGGCCGGCACGCTGTAGCCCGGGAACAGGGTGCAGGCACCGTTCGACGCGGTGAACAACCGGCAGTTGGCGCAGTCGCTGCCGGGCTTGAAGGCCGGGTGAGTGGTCTTCGCGGCGTCCTCGATGTAGGCCAGCGCCTTGGCCTGCGGATGGTCGACCGGCAGCTTCGGCAGCGCCTGCGCCTGCGCCGTGGGAATGGCGAAGCGGACCGCGAGCGGTGCGGCGAGGGTGAGGGCGCCAAGCTGCAGGAAGCGACGACGGTTCGTGGTGTCCATGACGATCTCCAGAGGGTGGATGGGGCGAAGCATGCGCCGCGCGCCCGGTACCCGGCTTGACGCATCGCAAGGGCTTGGGCGAATGGTTCGCATCCCCGCATGGCCCATTCACTGCGACGGGCCTAAACTCCAATCCCATGGACGCCACGCCCCTCCCCTACGACCCGCATCGCCTCGCCGACGCCGCCGGCAGCCTGATCACGAACTGCCGTGAGCTGGCGCAGCGCGGCCTGACGCCGGCGACCAGCAGCAATTTCTCGCAGCGCCTCGACGCCCAGCACTGCGCGATCACCGTCTCCGGCCGCGACAAGGGCCGGCTGGTGCAGGACGACATCATGGTGGTCGACTTCGACGGACAGCCGGTCGCCACCGACAAGCGCCCGTCGGCCGAGACCCTGCTGCATACCCAGCTCTATCGGCGCTTCGCCGACGTGGGCTGCGTGCTGCACACGCATTCGCTGAACCAGACCGTGGCATCTAGGCTGTTCGCCAAGCACGGGCACATCACCTTCGAGGGCTACGAGCTGCAGAAGGCCTTCCGCGGCAACGCCACCCACGAAGGCGCGGTGCGCGTGCCGGTGTTCCCGAACACCCAGGACATGCCGGAACTCGCCGCCCGCGTCGAGGTCGAACTCGATCGCGGCCCGCTCTGGGGCTATCTGATCGAAGGCCATGGCCTGTATGCCTGGGGCCGCGACATGGCCGAGGCGCGCCGCCACCTCGACGCCTTCGAATTCCTGCTTTCCTGCGAACTTGAACTCCGGAGACTGCACGCATGAGCCGCATCCGCATCTTCAACGACACCGATCCGTCCACCGTGCTGGTCGCCATGCACGAGCACGCCGCGATCGCCGCCGAGCTGGCGAAGATCGGCGTGCGCTTCGAGCAGTGGCAGGCGACGGCGCCGCTCGCGCCCGGCGCCTCGCAGGACGAGGTGATCGCCGCCTACAAGGGCGACATCGACCGGCTCATGGCCGAAGGCGGCTACAAGGCCGTCGACGTGATCAGCCTGACCGCCGACCACCCGCAGAAGGACGCGCTGCGGCAGAAGTTCCTCAACGAGCACACGCACAGCGAGGACGAGGTGCGCTTCTTCGTTGCCGGCTCGGGCCTGTTCAACCTGCACGTTGGCGGCAGGGTCGTTGAAGTGCTGTGCGAGGCCGGCGATCTGATCAGCGTGCCCGACAACACCACGCACTGGTTCGACATGGGCCCGGCACCGCATTTCATCGCCATCCGCCTGTTCACCAACGTCGAAGGCTGGGTGGCGAACTTCACCGGCAGCGACATCGCCCAGCGCTTCCCGCGCTACGAACGCGGCCAGGCGCTCGCAGCATGAGCGCGCTTCCCGCCACGGTCATCCTCACCGACATCGAAGGCACCACGAGCAGCATCGCCTTCGTCCGGGACGTGCTGTTCCCGTATGCGCGCGCCGCCCTGCCCGGCTTCGTCGAGGCGCGCCGCCACGAGCCCGAGATCCGCCGCTGGCTCGACGCGGTGGCGCTGGAAACCGGCGAGCACCACCACGCTGAAGCCGACGCCCGCGACGAAGCCGCGGTGCAACAACTGCTGGCCTGGATCGACGAGGACCGCAAGCACACCGCACTGAAGGCCATCCAGGGCCAGTTGTGGAAGGAAGGCTACGCGCTCGGCGAGTACCGCGCGCATGTCTATCCCGACGCTGCCGAGGCGATGAAACGCTGGAAGGACGCGGGGCACGCGCTGTACGTGTATTCATCGGGCTCGGTGCCGGCGCAGAAGCTGTTCTTCGGCCACAGCGACGCCGGTGATCTGACCGGCCTGTTCTCGGGCTATTTCGATACCGGAATCGGCGGCAAGCGCGAGGCCGCGAGCTATCGCCACATTGCCGCCGACATCGGTGTGGCGCCGTCGCACATCGTCTTCCTGTCCGATGTGGTGGAAGAGCTCGACGCCGCCCGCGAAGCCGGGCTGCGCACCGTGCTGCTCGATCGCCGCAGCGACTACCCGCAGGCCCGCATCGCGCAGAGCAACGGCCACGCGCGGGTCGAGGACTTCGATGCCGTCGAGGTCTGAGCGGCAGCCCCGCCCCGAGTTCAGGCGTTGACGCGCGCCTTGGCCTGGTGGCGCGCGGCCAGCACGCGCTCGACATCGGCCAAGCCCAGCCCCCGCGCGCGCAGGCCGACGAGCAG
>DMHI01000189.1:0-4630 GCA_003449515.1 Lysobacteraceae bacterium
GCCGAGGAAGTCGAGGCCCGACACGTCGACCGCCTGTTCGAAATGGAAATCCGCCTCGTCACGCAGCGCGCGGGCCACGTCGAGGAGGCAGGCCGGCGCCACTTCCAGCGTGGTTTCGCCGTGCGCTTCCACGAGGGCGAGGACGCGCTCGCCGAAGCGGGCGCGGAGACGTTCGGCGAGACGCGGCTTGGCTTCGGCCATGGTCGATTCTGCGTGCGGTGCGTTCAGCGGGTGCGCGTGGTGCGGCGGCGCGCGCGTCAGCGCGCGATGGTGTTGGTGCGACGGATCTTCTTCATCAGCTGCAGGATGCCGTAGACCAGCGCCTCGGCCGTCGGCGGGCAGCCCGGCACGTAGACGTCGACCGGCACCACGCGGTCGCAGCCGCGCACCACCGAGTAGCTGTAGTGGTAGTAGCCGCCGCCGTTGGCGCAGCTGCCCATCGAGATCACCCACTTCGGCTCGGGCATCTGGTCGTAGACCTTGCGCAGCGCCGGGGCCATCTTGTTGACCAGCGTACCGGCCACGATCATCACGTCGGACTGCCGCGGCGACGGGCGGAACACCACGCCGTAGCGGTCGAGGTCGAGGCGCGAGGCGCCGGCGTGCATCATCTCGACCGCGCAGCAGGCCAGCCCGAAGGTCATCGGCCACATCGATCCGGTGCGCGCCCAGTTGACCAGCGTGTCGACCGAGGTGGTGACGAAGCCACGCTCGAACAGCGGGTTGTCGCCCTCGGGACGCAGCAGGTCATCGACCCGGCCCAAGGGCTCCGGGTTGTGCATCACGCGCGAGACAGTCTGGATCACACCCATGGCTTCACTCCCATTCCAACGCGCCTTTCCTCCATTCGTAGATGAAGGCGAAGACGAGGATGCCGAGGAAAACGCCCATCGCCCACAGCGCCGGCTCGCCGATATCGCGGAACACCACGGCCCAGGGGAAAACGAAGGCGATCTCGAGGTCGAAGACGATGAACAGGATCGCGACGAGGTAGTAGCGCACGTCGAAGGGCATGCGCGCGTCCTCGAAGGCTTCGAAGCCGCACTCGTAGGGCGAGAGCTTTTCCGCGTCGGGGCGCCTCGGGCCGAGCAGCCAGCCACCGATGAGGAGAACAAGGCCAAGGCCGGTGGAGACGATCAGGAACAGCAGGATCGGCAGGTACTCGCCCAGCATGCAGGCCCTCGGCTAGCGCCCCGGGGGCGCATTGCGACCGCGCCCCGGGCTGGGGCGCGATACAAGACTTCGATGATTTGGTGCCCAAAGGGGGACTCGAACCCCCACGACCTAAGTCGCTACCACCTCAAGGTAGTGCGTCTACCAATTCCGCCATCTGGGCTTTGTGCTGCGTGCTCCGCAAGACACGCGAAGCAGCGGGATTATATCAGGCCATCAGCCGCCTGACTCGCCTTGCGGCGGATTTTCCGTCGCTGGAACGGCCGGCTCCGCAGCCGCCGGCACCGCGACGGGTGCCGGCTCCGCAGCGGGTGCCGCCGGTGCGGCGTCTGCGGCAGGCGCAGGCACCTGCTCGGCGGCCGCACCCATCAAACCGACATCATCGGATTCCGCCGGCATCAGCCGACCACCGTGCTGGCTGGCGTACCACGCCATGCCAAGGCTCATGCCGAAGAACACGATCGCCAGCCACTTCGTCGACTTCGACAGGAAGTTGGCCGAACCAGAAGCACCGAACACGGTGGCCGATGCACCGGCACCGAACCCGCTGCCGGCCTGCGCACCGGCACCGCGCTGCATCAGGATCAGCACGATCATCGCGACCGCGACGAGAACGTAGATGACGGTGGCAATGACGATCAGGTTCATGTGTGGTCAGTTCACCGCGCCGCAGCAGCGACGATGGCGAGGAAGTCGTGGGCGACCAGCGATGCTCCGCCGATCAGTCCACCATCGACGTCGGGCTGGCTGAACAGCTCGGCGGCGTTGGCGGCCTTGACGCTGCCGCCGTAGAGGATCGGCAGCGAGTCGGCGATTGTAGCATCGTGCGCACGGAGTTCGCTACGCAGGAAGGCATGGGCCTCCTGCGCCTGGGCCGGCGAGGCGGTCCGGCCGGTGCCGATGGCCCAGACCGGCTCGTAGGCCAGCACGGCCCCCGCGAAGGCTTCGATGCCGCCGCGCTTGATCACCGCGGCGATCTGGCCGGACAGCGCCCACTCGGTCTGGCCGGCCTCGCGCTGGTGCAGGCTCTCGCCGACGCAGAGGATCGGCACCAGACCGGCGCGGCGCGCGGCCAGCAGCTTCTCGGCCACCAGATCGCTGGATTCCTCGTGGTATTCGCGTCGCTCGGAGTGACCAACGATCACATGGGTGGCCCCGACATCGCGGAGCATTGCGCCTGATGTCTCGCCGGTGAAGGCGCCAGCCTCGTGGAGATCGAGATCCTGCGCACCAAAACCGAGGCCGCGATCACCGAAGCCCTGGACGCATTCGGCGAGGTAGGGCAGCGGCGGAAAGACCAGCACGGCCACGCCTTCGGGGCGCGGACCGATGGCCACCGTCTCGAGCAACGATCGCGCCGAGGCGCGGCTGCCGTTGAGTTTCCAGTTGCCGGCGACGATGCGGGGGCGCATGCGGGCGTGCTCCGAGGTTTCGAGGCGGCGAAGGATAGCAGGCCGCACCGCGCCGGATTCAGGCCAGCTTGATCTCGCGCAGCCGCTCCATCAGGTAGCCGTGCGCCGTGATCGGCTCCGGGTATCGGTTGGGATTCTCCGCCGTGATGCAGGACGGCAGCGTCGCGATCAGGAAATCCGGGTTGGGGTGCAGGAAGAACGGCGTCGAGTAGCGCGGCTTGCGCGCGGCCTCGCCCGGCGGATTGACCACACGATGCGTCGTCGACGGGTACACGTGATTGGTCAGGCGCTGCAGCATGTCGCCGATGTTGACGACGATGGTGTCCTCGTCGGACGTGTACGGCACCCAGTCGCCCTTCTTCGACAGCACTTCGAGGCCGGCGGCGCTGGCACCGACCAGCAGGGTGATGAGGTTGATGTCCTCGTGCGCGCCGGCACGGACGTTGGGGATGTCGTCGGCGGTGATCGGCGGGTAGTGGATCGGGCGCAGGATGCTGTTGCCGAAGTTGGTCTTGTCGGCGAAGTAGTTTTCGGGCAGACCGATGTGCAGCGCGAGCGCCGACAGCACGCGCGAACCGAGCGCGTCGAGCGTGGTGAACAGGCCGTAGGCGACCTCCTTGAACTCCGGGATCTCGCTCGGCCACAGGTTCGGCGGCATCACCTCGGCGTGCGTCGAGTCGCGCGGGATCTCGCGGCCAACGTGCCAGAACTCCTTGAGATCGAAGTGCTTGGCGCCCTTCGCGGTCTCGATGCCGAACGGCGTGTAGCCACGGGCACCGCCGCTGCCGGGCACGTGGTACTGGCGCTTGGTGTCCTCGGGCAGCGCGAAGAAGCGCTGGAACACGTCGTAGGCGCGGTCGATCTGCGCCTGCGGGATGCCGTGGCCGCGGATGCCGCAGAAGCCCCACTCGCGGTAGGCGGCGCCGAGCTCGGCAACGAAGGCTTCGCGGTCGCCGCTGCTGGACGGCTCGGTGAAGCGGCGGATGTCGAGGGTGGGGATGGCGGCCATCATGGGAACTCGTCGTGAAGTCGGGAGTGGGAGGATCACGCAGGCTGCGGCGGGCCGGCATGACGGGGATCAATCGGCCCTGATCGACAAGGCATCAGGCCGCGGCCTTCACCGCAGCGGAAAGCACATCGAGCACCCGCTGCATCAGTCCCGCGTCGTCGGCCTCGACGGTGACGCGCACCACCGGCTCGGTGCCGGAGGGCCGCAGAAAGGCCCGACCGCGGCCCTGCACCGCCGACTGCGCCTGCGCGAGGGCCGCCTTGACGCTGTCGGCCTCGGCGGGCCGAACCCCGCTGGCAACCTTCACGTTCACCGTTTTCTGCGGCACTTTCTCCATGCCAGCGAGCGCCTGCTGCAGCGACATGCCACGGCGCTTCAGCACCTCGAGCACCTGCAGGGCGCTGACGATGCCGTCGCCGGAGCTGACACGATCGAGGCACAGCAGATGACCCGAGGTCTCGCCGCCGAGCACGGCATCGTGTTCGATCAGGGCCTGGTGAACGTAGCGGTCGCCAACCCTCGCACGCAGGAAGCCGATGCCACGCGCGGCGAAGGCCCGCTCCAGACCGTAGTTGGTCATCAGTGTGCCGACCACCGGACCCTGCAAGCGCCCGCTCTCGCGCCAATCGCTGGCGAGGATCCACAGCAGATCATCGCCGTCGCGCACGACGCCATCGCGATCGACGAACAGCACGCGATCACCATCGCCGTCGAAGGCGATACCGAGCTCGGCACCGGTCTCGCGCACTCGCGCCGCGAGCGCTTCCGGGTGCGTCGAGCCCACGCCGGCGTTGATGTTGAGCCCGTTGGGCTCGACACCGATCGCGTCGACGCGCGCGCCCAGCTCACGGAACACCAGCGGGCCGAGCTGATACGTGGCTCCATGAGCGCAGTCGACAACGATCCGCATGCCGCCGAGGTCGAAACGACGCGGCACCGAGCCCTTGCAGGCCTCGACGTAGCGCGCGACGGCGTCGCGGGTGCGCACGGCCTTGCCGAGGCGTTCGGACGGCACGGTGCGGAACGGGTGCTCCAG
>DMHI01000189.1:5036-6300 GCA_003449515.1 Lysobacteraceae bacterium
CCGTTGTCGTGATGCGGGTTGTGCGAGGCGCTGATGACGATGCCGCCGTCGGCCCGCAGCGAGCGCGTGAGGTGCGAGACGGCGGGCGTGGGCATCGGGCCCATCAGCTGCACGTCGACGCCCGCCGCCACGAGGCCGGCCTCCAGCGCGGCCTCGAACATGTAGTTCGAGATGCGGGTGTCCTTGCCGATGACCACCAGCGGCTTGCGCCAGTCGCCCTCGCCACGCGCAGCGCGAAGGGCGTGGCCATAGGCATTGCCGAGGCGCAGCACGAAATCCGCTGAAATGGCACCCTCGCCCACGCGGCCGCGGATGCCATCGGTGCCGAAATACCTGCGTGCGGCCATCTCAGGCGGCCTCGGCCGGCATCGGACGACGGTTCAGCAGCGCGAGCAGCGAAGCCAGTTTCGCGCGCATTTCGCGCCGGTCGACGATCAGATCGACCGCGCCGTGCTCGACCAGGAACTCGCTGCGCTGGAAGCCCTCGGGCAGCTTTTCACGCACGGTCTGCTCGATCACGCGCGGGCCGGCGAAACCGATCAGCGCCTTCGGCTCGGCGACGTTGATGTCGCCCAGCATGCCGAGCGACGCCGAGACGCCGCCGGTTGTCGGGTGGGTCAGCACCGAAATGTAGGGCACGCCGGCTTTGCGCAGGCGCGCGATGGCGGCCGAGGTCTTGGCCATCTGCATCAGCGAGAACAGGCCCTCCTGCATGCGCGCACCGCCGGTGGCCGAGAAGCACACCAGCGCGCTGCGCTCGGCCAGCGCGCGCTCGGCGGCCAGCGCGAAACGTTCGCCGACCACCGAACCCATCGAGCCGCCCATGAAGCGGAACTCGAACGCGGCCACGCAGACCGGCATACCCATCAGGCGGCCGGCGCCGGCGACCAGCGCGTCCTTCTCGCCGACGGCCTTCTGCGAGGCCTTGATGCGATCGGCGTACTTCTTCTGGTCGCGGAACTTCAGCGCATCGACCGGCTCGAGGTGCGCGCCGATCTCCTCGAAGCTGTCGGCGTCGAGAAAGTGGTCGATCCGCTCGCGAGCGGTGATCGGCATGTGGTGGTCGCACTTCGGGCAGACGTGCTGGTGCTGGTCGACCTCGGGGGCGTAGAGCGCCGCGCCGCAGTTGTCGCACTTCTCCCACAGGCCTTCCGGTACGCCGCGTTTGTTGCCGCCCTGCGTGCGGATACCGCCGAGTTTCAGCTTGCTCAACCAGCTCATGGGGACGCCTGTGGGAACGGGGGCGACAGTCTAGCGCGGGGCG
>DMHI01000088.1 GCA_003449515.1 Lysobacteraceae bacterium
AACTACTCGTAGTGCGACTTCAAGAGCTCCATTCCCCGCGCGACCACGACCGGGTCCGGGCCAGTCTGGGTCTCGGCTTCCTCGTCATCGCCGCCCTCGACCTCGACCTCCTCCTCCTCGTCGGCCGCAGCCTCGATCGGCACACCGCCGAACAGCTCGGGCGTCTCGAGGTCGGCGAAGCCGGTGACGATCTCGTTGAGGCGCTTCTTGCCCTCCTGGTGCAGGGCGAAGTCCTCGAGGATGAGCTGGATCGTCCACGGGAAGGACGCCAGCGAGTTCTGCACCTGGTGCAGGCCCTCCTCGATGCGCTTGGCGATGGCGATCTCGCCTTCGCGGGTCAGCAGCTCGACCGTGCCCATCTCGCGCATGTACATGCGCACCGGATCGGTGGTGCGACCACCCTCGGCGTCGAGCGCGGTCAGCGCGGCGGCGGCTTCCTCGGCGGCGGTCTCGTCGGTCTCGCGGGTCGGCGTGGCGTCGGTGAGCAGCAGCGTCTCGGCATCCGGCGCAACCTCGTGCACCTCGATGCCCATGCTGTTGATCATGCCGATGATGTCTTCGATCTGCTCCGGATCGACAACGTCGTCGGGCAGGTGGTCGTTGACTTCGGCGTAGGTCAGGTAGCCTTGCTCGAGGCCCTTGCTGATCAGTTGCTTGATCTCGGACTGCTGCTCAGGACGCGGGGTGGCCATGGATGGGTGCCTGGAGGTCGATGCGCGGGAACCGGCTATTATACCGGCGGCTTTCGGCTCCACGCCAAGCCGTTGATCCACTTGGGCTTTTTGTTCAGGTCTCCAGCCAGAACGTCACCGGCCCGTCGTTGACGAGGGCCACCTGCATGTCGGCACCGAAGCGCCCGGTTTCCACCACCGGCAGCCGCGCACGGCACTCGGCCACCAGCGCCTCGAAGCCGGCGCGGGCCTCGTCGGGCGGCGCCGCGGTCGAAAAACTCGCGCGCAGCCCGGAGCGGGTGTCGGCACCGAGGGTGAACTGGCTGACCAGCAGCAGATCGCCGCCGTGGTCCTTGAGGCCGAGGTTCATGCGGCCACTGGCGTCGGTGAACACGCGGTAGGCCGCGAGGCGCTCGGCCATCCGCGCGATCCGCGCCGGCGTGTCGCCGGGCTGCACGCAGGCGAAGACCAGCAACCCGGGGCCGATGCGGCCCAGCGTTCCGCCATCGACATCGACATGGGCGCGGCGCACGCGCTGCAGCAGGGCGATCATGCGCCGAGGGTGGCCAGCCCTGCGCGCAGGCGTCAAGCGCTTGGCTAGACTCGCGGGCATGTCTCCGCTGTTCACCGCCCACGTCCTGCGCGCGCTCGCCTGGCTCGCCGGACTGCCCGGCCCGCGCCTGCGCCTCGCACTGGCCCGCTTCATGGCGGCCCGTGCGCTGCGCAGCAACAGCCGCGAGGCGCGCATCGTCGAGCACAACCTGCGCCTCGCCGGCCTCGATGCCGGCCTGCGGCGTGAAGCGCTCGAGGCCGCATCGCTGACCCTGCTCGAGAGCCTGCGCTTCTGGACGCGGCCGGCGCAGCGCAACCTCGGGGACGTGCGCGCCGTCGAGGGGCTTGCCCTGCTCGAGGCCGCCGAGGCCGCCGGCGCGGTGCTGATCGTCGCCCCGCACCACGGCAACTGGGAGCTTCTGGTGCAATGGCTGGCGCGACGCCGCGCGTTCTCGCTGCTCTACACGCGCGGCGCATCGGCCGGACTCGATCGCTTCCTGAAACTGGCCCGCGAGCGCCACGGGGTGCGCGCGGTGCCCGCCGACGCCCACGGCATGAAGCCGCTGCTGCGCGCCTTGCAGGCTGGCGGCACGGTGGGCATCACGCCCGACCAGGTGCCGGACGAGGGAGGGGCGCTGTGGTCGTCGTTTTTCGGCGTGCCGGCGCTGACGATGACGCTGATCCCGCGGCTGGCCGCGCGCAGTGGCGCGACCGCGCTGCTGGCCGCCGCCGAGCGCCGCGCCGATGGCGGCTTCACGCTCCGCCTCGAGGCCCTGCCCGCGGCCGTGACCTCCGGCACTGCGGAGGCCGCCGTCGACGCCCTGAACCTCGCTGTCGAGCAGGTCGTGCGTCGTTCGCCGGCGCAGTACCAGTGGACCTACAAACGATTCAAGGGCCAGCGGCCCGGCGAAGACCTGATCAACCCCTATTGGCCGGAGTGCTACTGAATGACCGCCGCCCATGATGGCCCGGCGCCGCCGCCCGGTGTCGATGCCACGCCCTTCGAATGCTGGCCCGGCGAGGCCCCGTGGCAGCGCCTGCCGGATGCCGCGCTGGCCTGCTTCCGTGTCTCGGCCCTGCTCTGGAGTGGCCTGATCGGCGCGCTGGCCGGGCCACTGCCGGCGGCCGTGTTCGCCGTTGCCGACGGGCCTGCGGCATGGCAGCTCGGGATCGGCCTCGGCCTGCCGGCGCTGTTGATCGGTGCCGCGCTGTGGAGCGCCGGACTGGCGTTCCACTACACCCGCTGGCGCCTCGACGACGATGGCCTGCGCGTGCGCCGCGGACGCTACTGGCGCTCGGAAGTGCTGGTGCCGCGCGCCCGGGTGCAGCACCTCGACATCGAGCGCGGCCCGATCGAGCGGCGCTTCGGGCTCGCCACGCTGGTGGTCCACACCGCCGGCACACGCCTCAACGCCGTGCGCCAGCCCGGCTTCGACGAGGCCAGCGCCAGCCGCCTGCGCGACGCCCTGGTGCCGGCGCTGCGCGAGCACGACGACGCCGTGCAGGGCTGAGACCGCACATGGCCGAACACACGCCCGACAGCAGCCCGCCCGCGACGGACGCCGATCGGCGCCGGGCGCTGCAGGCGGCCGCCACCCAGCGCCTGCACCCGCTGTCGTGGCTGTTCATCCTGCTGCGGCAGTTGAAACAGTTCGCGCTGCCACTGATCGTGCTGCTGTTCACCGGGCGCGGCGAGCAGAATCCCTACGAGCTGATCGGCTACGCCGCTGGCGGCGTGCTCGCCCTCGGCGCGGTGTGGCAGTACTTCACCTACCGCTACGGTTTCCTGCCGCACGCGCTGGTGATCCGCAGCGGCATCCTGCAGCGCAACCTGCGCCTGATCGCCTTCGACCGCGTGCAGAACGTCACCCTGCACCAGAGCATCCTGCACCGCCTGTTCGACGTGGCCGAGGTGAAGCTGGAATCGGCCGGCGGCAGCGGCCAGGCCGAAGCGCAGATGCAGGTGCTCAGGCTGGCGCAGGCGCACGCCCTGGAGGCGATGGTGCGTGGCCATGTGCCGGAGGCGCGCGGCGACGACGACTCCGGCGTGCAGGCGCCGGCACCCACCCTCTGGCTGCACCTGCCCACCGCCGAGCTGGTGCGCCTCGGCCTGATCTCGAACCGCGGCATGCTGGTGGTGGTGGCCGGCTTCGCCTACCTCTCGCAGGCCGGCGACACGGTGATGCGCGGATTCAGCAATGGCGTGTTGCGGGTGGGTCGCGACGGGATCGCCATGGCCGAGGCCTGGCACCTCGGGCCGGTGGCCTACGCCGCGCTCGGACTCGCCCTGCTGCTGGGGCTGCTCGCTGCCGTGCGCGTGCTCTCGGTGGCGCTGGCCATCCTCACCTTCCACGATTTCAAGCTCCACGCCGGCGAACACGAGCTGCGGGTCGAACGCGGCCTGCTGAGCCGCATCCGCGCGCACCTGCCGAAGCGCCGCATCCAGGCCTATGCGCTGCGCGAGAGCCTGCTGCACCGCTGGTTCAAGCGGCAGAGCCTGCGCGTCGACCGTGCAGCGATGGAGGTGCAGGACGAATCGCAGTCGCTGCGCGATCTGGTGCCGGTGGCCACTCCCGAGGCCATGGACGGCATGCTCGGCCAACTGCTGCCGAGCGGCGGCTGGCCGCTCGGCCAGTGGCGGCCACTGCACCCGCGGGCGTGGTGGCGGCAGTTCGCTCCACTGGCCTTCTGGGTGCTGCTGGGCACCGCGGTGCTGGTGGCGTTCGAGGGCCTGCCCGGCCTGTGGGGCCTCGGGCTGCTGCCGCTGGTGTACCTGCGCGCGCGCCTTTGGGCGCGCTACTCGGCCTGGTCGCTGGAGGGCGGCGTGGTGGCGTTCCGGCAGGGCTGGCTCGACCGCCACTGGCGCTTCGCCGAAGCCCGCAAGCTGCAGGCCCTGCAGATCACGCAGTCGCCGTTCGACCGCAACAACGGCATGGCCACCCTGCACCTCGACACCGCCGGCGCCTCGCCCTACGAACCGGCGCTGCACATCCCCTACCTCGCGGTGGCCGACGCCGAGGCACTCGCCGCACACCTGCGCGCCCAGTTGCCGCGTGATGACGGCGCGCTCAATCGCGCCAGAACTGCGGCGTCAGCAGCACCAGCAGGGTGAACACCTCGAGGCGGCCCAGCACCATCGCGAAGCTGCAGACCCACACGCTGAAATCGCTCATGTCACGGAAGTGCGACGCGACCTCGCCGAGGCCCGGGCCCATGTTGTTCAGCGTTGCAGCCACCGCCGAGAACGCGGTGACGATGTCGACGCCGTCGGCGGTGAGCAGCAGCGTCATCACGAGGAAGCTCAGGATGTAGAGCGTGCAGAAGCCGGCCACCGAGATCACCACACTCTCGGAGACGCGCCGGCCACCCACCTTGACCAGGAACTGGCCCTTCGGGTGCACCAGCTGGCGCAGCTCGCGCAGGCCCTGGCGCACCACCATCTGCACACGCGCCACCTTCATGCCGCCCGAGGTCGAGCCGGCGCAGCCGCCGATGAAGCCGAGCATCATCAGCGCCAGCGGCGCGAAGCCCGGCCAGTCGACGAAGCCGGTGGTCACGAAGCCGGTCGTGGTGATGTTCGAGACCACCTGGAATGTGGCATGGCGCAGCGCCTCGATCGGATCGGCGAAGCGGCCGCCGATCCACACCATCGCCGCGATGGCGAGACTGGCGAGACCGCAGATCCACAGGAAGCTCATGAACTCGGCATCGGCGCGGTAGTGGCCGAGCGTCGCGCGCCGCCAGGCGTACCAGTGCAGGCCGAAGTTCAGCCCGCCAAGGAACATGAAGACGATCGCGATGCTGTCGATCAGCGGGCTGTTCCAGTGGCCGAAGCTGGCGTCGTAGTTGCCGAAGCCGCCGGTCGCCACCGTGCTCATCGCGTGGCAGATGGCATCGAAGAAGCTCATGCCGCCCGCCCAGTAGGCCAGCGCGCACAGCAGCACGAGGCCGGTGTAGACCAGCCACAGCGCCTTGGCGGTGTCGGCGATCCGCGGCGTGAGCTTGCTGTCCTTCTGCGGGCCGGTGGTCTCGGCGCGGAACAGCTGCATGCCGCCGATCCGCAGCATCGGCAGGATGGCGACCGCGAGGATCACGATGCCCATGCCGCCGAAGTAGTTCAGCGAGGCGCGGTAGAACAGCACGCTGCGTGGCAGGTGCTCGATGCCGACGATGACGGTGGCGCCGGTGGTGGTGAGGCCCGAGGCGGCCTCGAACACCGCGTCGGTGTAGCTCAGGGACGGCGCCGTGAGCATGAACGGCAGCGCCGTCACCAGCACGGCGATGATCCACACCGCCGAGACGATCAGGAAGCCGTCGCGCAGGCGCATCTCGTACTGCGCGTGCCGCACCGGGTACCAGATCACCAGCCCGGCGATGCCGGCGAGCAGGAACGTCTCGAGGAAAGCGCCCGCGCTGGGCTCGTTCCACCACCACGCCAGCAGCAGCGGGGGCAGCGAGATCATCGCCGAGAGGCCGATGATCGCCCCGAAGATCCGCAGCAGGGTGCGCGAGCGCTCCGAGAGCCCCACGGACGGGCTCAGAGCCACGTGGCGCCCGCCTGGAACAGCGCCGTGACCTGGGGCATCTCGCGCTTGTCCATCACGAAGATGATCAGGTGGTCCTCGGGCTCGACCACCACGTCGTGGTGCGCGATCAGCAACTGCTCGCCACGGACGATGCCGCCGATGGTGGCCGAGGGCGGCAGGGCCAGCTCCTCGAGGCCCCGGCCGATCACCCGCGACGTGCGGCGATCACCGCGGGCGACCACCTCCACCGCTTCGGCCACGCCACGGCGCAGCGAGTAGACCTGGGCCGGCGCGCCCTCGCGGATGTGCGCCAGCAGCGCGCTCAGCGTGACCTGCTGCGGACTCACCGCGATGTCGATGCTGCCGCCCTCCACCAGCTCGGCATAGGCCGGACGGTTGATCAGCGCCAGCGCCCGCGGGCAGCCGAGGCGCTTGGCCAGCATCGCCGAGAGGATGTTGGCCTCGTCGTCGTTGGTGAGCGCGCAGTAGATGTCGGTCTGGTCGATGTTCTCCTCGCGCAGCAGTTCCTCGTCGGCGCAGTCGCCCACCAGCACGATGGTGTTGAGCAGGTCCTCGGCGATCCGGCGGGCGCGCTCCCGGCTGCGCTCCATCACCTTCACCGAGTAGCGGCTCTCCAGCGCCCTGGCGAGGTTGCGGCCGATGTTGCCGCCACCGGCGATCAGCACGCGGCGGGTGGGCTTCTTCTCGATGCGCCGCAGCTCGGCCATCACCGCGGGAATGTGCCGGCGATCGGCAAGGAAGAACACCTCGTCGTCGTTCTCGATCACCGTGCTCGCCTCGGGCTTCACCGGCTTGCCGCGGCGGAAGATCGCGGCGACACGGGCATCGGCGCCGGCCGGCAGGTGGCCGCGCAGCTCGCGGATCTGGTGGCCCACGAGCGCACCGCCCTCGACCGCGCGCACGGCGACGAGCTGGGCGCGCCCCTGGGCGAAGTCGAGCACCTGCAGGGCACCGGGGTAGCCGATCAGCCGTTCGATGTGGCCGACGACGAGGTTCTCCGGGCTGATCGCCGCGGTGACCGGCGACGGGCGCGGGTCTTTCAGCACCGCGAGGTCGAGGTATTCCGCCTCGCGCAGCCGGGCCACCCGCGTCGGCGTGCGGAAGCGCGCCTGGGCGATCTGGCAGGCCAGCAGGTTCACTTCGTCGCTCGAGGTCACCGCGACCAGCAGCTCGGCCTCTTCCGCCCGGGCATGCGACAGCACCGAGGGCAGGGAGGCGTGGCCGACGATGGTGCGGATGTCGAGCCGCTCGGCGAGATCGCGCAGACGCTGGTGGTCGGTATCGACGACGGTGATGTCGTTGTTCTCGGAGACCAGTGCCGCCGCCACCGACGAGCCCACCTGGCCCGCCCCAAGGATCAGAATTTTCACGCGCTCCCCGCACGTAGGCGATGCGGGCGGATCATACGCCGGTCGATGCCGCCGTCACTCGGCGCAGGGCGGTATCCAGCACCCGGCGATAGAAGTCCTCGACACGCGGCCGCTGGGCCTCGATGCTGAACTCTCCCATCGCATAGGCCCGGCGCTCAAGCCCGGAGCCGACGAAGGCGCGCAGCCCCGCGGCCAGCGCCGGCGCATCGCCGGTGGGCACCAGCGGCGTGCCAAAGCGCGGGCCGAGGTGCCGCCCGCCCTCGGTATCCGTGGCGAGAATCGGCAGGCCGGCGGCCATCGCCTCGAGAAAGACCAGGCCGAACGGCTCGCTGCGCGCCGCCGAGACGAATCCGTCCATCGCCGCGAGCCAGCCCGCCGGCTCGGTGCTGAAGCCGACGAAGTGCACGCCACGCGGCGCACGCCGGCGCAGACCCTCGAGCGCACTGCCGCCCCCCACCACGACCAGTTGTACCCGCTGGTCGAAACCGGCCGCAGCAAAGGCCTCGAGCAGAAGGTCGTGGCCCTTCGAGGGTTCGACGCGCCCAAGCGTGCCGAGCAGGTGCACGCCGTCGTCGATACCCAGCATCGCCCGCAGCCGCACGCGCGCCCCAACCGCTGCGGCCTGCGCCCGCGTCCAGTTGTCGACATGGACGCGCTGCCCGGCGAAGTCGGTCGGCAAGGCCTCGAGCTGCGCCGGAGTGATCGCGATCAGACCGTCGAGATGCGCGTGCTGGCGTGGTCGGTAAGCGATGTGCAGGGTGGCGACGCGCGCCATGCCGGTGACGCCGCGCAGCGCCTTGCAGGCGGCGCTCAAGTGCGCATGCGCCACCTCCGGCCGATGCCGGCGCAGCCAGCGCCGCGCATGCCACCCGTGCAGCCAGTCGGGCACGGCCACCACGGCGAGACCCGCCGGGACATGCCGCCCCGGTGCATCGGGCCGATCAGCGAGGGCAGCGCGCCGCAGCAGCAACGTCACGTCATGGCCGACGTCGGCCTGCGCAGCCGCCAGCTCTATCGCATAACGCTCGCTGCCGGCGAAGCGCGAGGTCAACAGCAGATGGACGATGCGCATGGGCGTTGGATCGCGCTTGGGGGCGCATGGCGACAGACGTTCGGGGCACCTAAGATAGCCGGATGATCGCTGCGCTGCCCCTCTCCGGTGTCGTCGTCGCCTGCAATGAAGCCGACCGCATTGAACGCTGCGTCGCCAGCCTGCGTGCCGTCTGCGGCGAGGTCGTGGTGGTCGACTCCGGCTCCGCCGACGACACCCGCGAGCGCGCCGCAGCCCTCGGCGCCCGCGTCGTCGATCAGCCGTGGCTGGGCTTCGCCCGCCAGAAGAACCACGCCATCGCAACGGCAACCTTCCCCTGGGTGCTGCTGCTCGACGCCGACGAGTGGCTGGACGACGACGCCCTCGATGCCCTGCGCGCGCTGGTCGCCTCCGGGCGGCTGGCGAGCGCGGATGTCGTGACCTTGCGCCGACGCACACGCTTCCTCGGCAGCGTGATGGGCTTCGGCAGCTTCGCCGCCGAACCGGTCGAGCGATTGTTCCGCGCGCACTGCCGTCACGAGGAGCTCGCCGTGCACGAGCGCCTCGACACCCGCGGCCAGCGCGTCATCGACGCCGATGTGCGCATCGAGCACGACACCGCCCGCTCCGAGGCCGAGTACTGGGCGAAGCTGCAGCGCTACGCCGGGCTCTGGGCCGACGAACGCGCCGCGAAGGCCGCGGAGAAGGGGCGCAGGCCGCGGGTCACGCCGGGTCGCGCCAGCGCCGCGGCGCTGGCCTACCTGCTGAAGAACCTGCTGCTGCGCGGTGGCCTGCTCGACGGGCCGGGCGCCTGGCGCTTCCACGCGCTGCACGCCCGCTACGCGGGGCTGAAATACCGTCTGCTGCGCCAACGCGGCATGCGCTGAAGGCGCCGCGCCGCGTGCGGGTGCGCCGCTCAGCGCGCTCCCGGCCCCGGATCGGCGGCGGCTTGGCAGCCCTGCAGCGCGTCGGCACCGACCAGCACGAAACTGCGGCGGTTGGCGGTGCCGATCGCCACATTCGACGGGTGCGCGAAATCGACGCAGCGGTAGCCCACCAGGTCACGGGCAAGCAGGCGCCGCGTGTCCGGCGCGGCGCGCACCCAGGCCACGGCCTGGGCGATCTGGCGCTGCTGGCAGATCGCGTTGCCGTCATCGGGGCAGAAACCGAACTCGGCGGTGCCGAGGCCGGCCTGCAGCAGGTGCTGCTCCTTCCACGCCAGCAAGCCGAGTTCACCGCCGGGGGGCAGCGCAGCCTGCGCGCGCTGGACGATGACGCGTGCCGAGTTCTCGTCATCGAGCAGCGGATGCACCACCAAGCCCCAGCCCAGCCAGAGGGCGCCGAGCAGGGTCGCGCACGAGGCCAGCACACGCTTGCGTCCAAACGCGGCAACGCCGAGCACGCCCAGCGCACCAACCGCGACCAGCATGATCCACAGCCACAGCGCTTCCGGCCCGAGGCCGCGCTCGGCGAGGATCCGCGTCTCGAAGCGCGGTTCGGCGAACAATGCGGCAAGCCCACCCAGCAGCAGCACGGCACCGAGTCCCGCGGTGTAGACCGCGATCGCGGTGCGGAACCCTTTTCGCCGCGAGATCGCGTCGAGAAAGGGTGCCGCCGCCAGTGCGAAGCCGGGCAACGCCGGCAGGATGTACATGTCGCGCTTGCCGGTGCTGCCGCTGAAGAACGCGATCACCAAGAGGGCCCAGGCCAGCGGCAGCCAGACGCGGGCGTCCTTCGCGATCCACGCGGCGCGCCACGGCACCACCAGCCAGGCGAAGGCGATCGAGAACGGTGCCCAGAACAGCGCCATCACCTCGAGGAAGTACCAGACCGGCTCGTGGTGGTGCCAGGCGTCGGTGTAGCGGGTGATGGTCTGCTTGAACAGGATGTTGTCGAGGTAGGCGCGGTGGTGCGGATCGCCGTCGTACAGCGCCATCAGCACCATCGGCACCAGCCACACGAAGATCGCCGCGAAGAACAGCCCGATGCCGGCCATCCAGCGCCAGGTGTTGCGCTCGCCGATCGGTGCGATGCCGCTCCAGCCCTTCCAGCGCATCAGCGCGAAGGGCAGCAGGGCGAACAACGGCAGGAAGCCCACACCCTTCGTCCACACGCCCACACCGGCGGCGATGCAGCCGGCGAAGAACCACCGCCACGCCGGCCCCAGCAGCAGATGCCGCAACAGGCCGTAGAGCGCGAGCGTGGTGAGTCCGATCAGCACCGGATCGATCTGCGCACGCTTGGCCTGGTAGACGAAGGCCGGCGCGATAAGGACGGCCGCCGCCGCCCACAAGGCCACCCGCGGACTCCACAACCGTCGCGCGAGGTCCCAGGTCAGCCACAGCGTGCCCATCGAGGCGACGAGCGAGGGCAGCAGGAAGCTCCAGCGCACCGACCCAATGGCGAGGTAGGACACGCCCAGCAGCCACATGAAGAACGGCGGCTTGTCCGGGTAGAGCTCGTGGCCGCGGCGCGGGAACCACCAGTCGCCGCTTTCGACCATCTGCTGCGCCACCAGCACGAAGCGCGGCTCGTCGGCCGGCCACGGATCGCGCAGGCCGAAGCCGGCACCGATCACCAGCAGCGCGATGGCGAAGAACCACCACGCCTCCCGGCGGTCGGTGGGCGAGAGCGGGCGCGGGGCGTCGGTCATCGGCAGGGGCTCGGAAGAGGTGCGGCGGGCTGGCGTGCGGTCGGGCGTCAGGGCGCGCGTCGCTCGATCAGAGCGTAGAAGAAACCATCGCCGCCGTCGTCGCCGGGAAAACGCTGCCGGCCGGCACCGGTATCGATGCCGAAACGGGCCTCGATCGGCACGAGCCGCGCCGTCGAGTGGCGGGCGAGGAATGCGGCCACCTGGCGATCGTTCTCGTCGCGCAGGGTCGAGCAGGTGGCGTAGAGCAGGCGACCACCGGCAATCAGCAGCGGGAACAGCGCGTCGAGCAGCCGTGCCTGCGTGGCCATCAGCGCGGTGATGTCGTCGTCGCGGCGATGCGCCTTGATGTCGGGCTGGCGACGCAGGATGCCGGTGGCCGAGCACGGCGCGTCGAGCAGGATGGCGTCGAAGCCACGCGCGCCAAAGCCGCCGAACGCGGCGAGCGCCGCGGCCGGGTCGGTGGCGTCGGCCACGCGGGCGTCGAAGCGCGCGGCGGAGGGCTTCAGCGCATCGACCAGCGCACGGACCCGCTCCAACCGCTTCGCATCGACATCGAGCGCGAGCACCTCGCCGGCATCGCCCACGGCCGACAGCAGGCCGATGGTCTTGCCGCCGGGCGCGGCACAGGCGTCGAGCACGCGCATGCCCGGAGCGGGTGCCAGCGCCTCGACCGCGAGTTGCGCGGCGAGGTCCTGGACGTGGAAGGCGCCCTCGTCGAAGCCGGGCAGCACGGCGGGATTCGCGCGTTCGAGCAGGCGCAGGCTGTCGCGTGCGCTGCCGGGCTCGCTGGCGATTCCGGCGGCAGCGAGGCGCTCGCACAGCGCAGCGCGCGAAACGCCCGGCGCATTCACGCGCAACCACAGCGGTGCTTCGGCGTTGTTGGCCTCCAGCAGCGCATCGACGCGCTCGGGCCAATCGGCCTCGAAGCGGCGCACCAGCCAATCGGGGTGGCTTGCCCGAATCGCAGGCGAGTCCGCCCGCGGCCACGGCTCGCGCGTGGCCCGGCGCAGCACCGCGTTGAACAGCCCGGCGAGGCCGTCGCGAGCGAACAGCTTCAGCGCTTCCACCGTGGTGCCGACCGCGGCGTGCGGCGCCAAGCCCAGCGCGTCGATCTGCGCCAGACCCACCAGCAGCAGGCGCGCAACCGCACGATCCGTCGCGCGGCCGACCGGCAGCGGTCGCGCCAGCCAGCGCGACAGTACGAAGGCGTAGCGGCGCTCGTGGCGCAACGCGGCGAAGACGATGGCTTCGAGCAAGCCACGATCGCGCGGGTCGGGAATCTTTGGCAGTGCCGCCGCGAGCACGGCCTTCAGCGAGCGGCCCTCGTCGAGCACCGCCACCAGCACGCGCGCCGCTTCGGCACGCAGCGCCGCGCCGCTGCCGACGACGCTGCCACCGCGGCGCACGGCGGCCGACGCGCCGCGCCGAGCAACCCTCACGGCGTCCTCCATTGCGGCCGGGCGTTGAGGAAGTCGGCCACCGGCTGCGGCTTGCCGCCCTCGCGCTGTACCTGCGTCAGACACAGCGCGCCCTCACCACAGGCCACGACCAGCCCTTCGCGGCTCCCGGCGATCAGCGCGCCGGGCGCGTGCCGATCGACGCCGAGCGCGCGCGCCGCCGCCTCGGACAGCGTCACGGCACCATGCACGCGCAGGCGCTCGCCGGCCAGCTCGCATTCGGCGATCGGCCACGGGTTGAAGGCGCGGATCTTCCTCGCGAGCACGACCGCCGGCTGCGTCCAGTCGAGTTTCGCCTCGGCCTTGTCGAGCTTGTGCGCGTAGGTCGCGC
>DMHI01000212.1 GCA_003449515.1 Lysobacteraceae bacterium
CGTAGCTGTGCGCGCCGAAGCCACAGACCACGCCCACGGCGAGGTCGGACAGGTAGCTGTGGTGCCGGAACGGCTCGCGCGCGTGCGGGTTGCTCAGGTGCACTTCGATGAAGGGCGTGCGCACCGCGGCGAAGGCGTCGCGCAGGGCCACCGAGGTGTGGGTGAACGCGGCGGGGTTCACCAGCACGATGGCGGTGCCGTCGGCGCGGGTGGCCTGCACGCGCTCCACCAGCGCATGCTCGGCATTGCTCTGGAAGGCCAGCAGTTCGTGCCCGGCAGCGGCGGCCCGCAGGGCCAGCCGGGTGTTGATCGCTTCGAGCGTGTCGCGGCCGTAGACCTCCGGCTCGCGGCTGCCGAGCAGGTTGAGGTTGGGGCCGTGCAGGACGAGGATCGAGGCCATGACGCGGGCGGACCGGGGCAGGGCCGCCAGACTGCCCGTGCTAGAGCTTTCTGTCTAGGGATTGGTCGCTAGTTCCCCGGAGATCGCGGCTGTTTGCTTGAAGCGATGGCGTCGCGAGGGGGTGCCGTTCACGCGGCAATGATGAATCGGACAGCAGTCTTATTCTGGTCGAGTCGCCTTCGCTCTGCGAGTGCGGCGCGGCACCCCAAGCAGAGAACGCCGGATAGTCGATTTCTCCTCGAGGTTTAACTATGGCAATTCATCTGGATCGCCCCCCCCCCTCATCAATCACGTAGCCCGGCGACCACGCCAACGCCTACTGCTCTCTTCGATTGCCGCGATCCTGTTCATCGCGGGTGCGAATCGAGCCGAGGCTTGTCCAACCACCCCGGATCCAACGATCGGCGATGATTGCTCACCTCCCGCTCCGATCCTGCCCATGGGCGCGAAAGCCGCTTACATGGAATTGCGGGGGCTCACTGGCGCTGGTGCCGTCGTTCTACAGGACGGCACCTTGGTGTCTCTCGATTTTGCGAGCGGCGAGATCGTTTTCCGACTCGCCAGCGGTGGTGAACTCCGCGTCCATCGCGACCAACTGCCGCCTGACGCGCGTGCTCAGTTCATCCAGCTCGCGTCGCGTGTCGCAGCTAACCCTCTTCGGTCTCTCGAGGCGGGAACTGGACTCCCGCCGCCAAGTGCCACCGCGCCCGTGCAAATCCCGCGCTGGGGTTATCCGCTTCGAGATTCGATGTTCGCCTTCGGCGGGCGGGTCTTTCCGAAAAACGGGGAATCTGAAGAAGAGTCACCGTGCGCTGAGGATCCGTCGGCCTGTCGGCCACCAGTGATGCTGGAACGAATTGAGGTGACCGGCTTCAGCATCAATGGTTCGAGCTCGTCCGACCGCTTCGACATGTGGTGGGCACGAAACAGCGAACCCCGTCCTGTGTTGTCGCCTACAGACCTCAGTACGATGTTCGAACAGTGGTACTTAGAGCGTAATCGCGCGGATTGGGAGCAGTGGCGACAGCGACGATGCGCGGACGTGGATTCCGCAGTTGCCGCTGCCGGTGTGGCGACCATAGGCGTAGCGGGTGGCTGCGCCACAGTGTGGACGGTGGCGGGAGGTGTCGTGTGTGCCGCCTCCGTTATTGGCCTGATGCTCGCAATGAACGAACAGGCGGACGCAACGGCTGATTGTTTAGGCCCGTATCCTGGTCCAGGAGGCTGGCCATGAGCACAGGCGCATGGATTGTTGACACTTTCGGGCAATGGGGCCCGCTCGTTGTCCTGGGAGCTTGCATTGCGAGTCTCGCGGCGTTCTGGTTTCTTGTTCGGCCGAGGCTGGTCGCTTGGATCACCAGCGACGCAGCGCTGCAGGCGCGCAGGCAGACAATCGTGCTCGTCACCGCGGCGCTCTGTGCGATATTGAGCTTCGCCATCTCGTTTTCGATCCGCTGAGGCTCTGATTCCCAAGGACGCAAAACTCCCGCCCGGCCTCGGCCGGGCGGCTCATTCTTTGGCGGCAGAAGTCTTGCGCTCACCGACCCAAGCCTCGATCGCCTCGACATCCGGGAACGGCCGCAGGTGCTGCGCCACGAGCCGGCCCTGCGGGTCGATCAGCACGGTGTAGGGCAGCACGCCGCGGGTGTTGCCCAGCCGCACCGAGCTGTCGGTGCGCGAGTTCGGTTCGGCGAAGATCGGGAAGTCGACCGGAACGCGGTCGAGGAAGGCGGCCGCGTCGGCGGCGTCCTCCAGGGCGATGCCGATCACCTGCACACCGTCCGCGCCCTGCGCGTGGTGGTAGGCATCGAGCAGGGGCATCTCCTTGACGCAGGGCGGGCACCAGCTCGCCCAGAAATTGATCAGGCGCCAGCGGCCTTCGCCGGGCAGAGGCTGGTTGACGCCATCGAGCGTGGTGCCGAGCAGCGGCTCGGCCGATTCGCCCAAGGCCACCACCTTGAGCCCGGGCGGCGGCGGTGGCACGCGGGCCTCGTCGAAGGCGCCGCGCAGCCAGATGCCCACCGCGGCGCTGGCGAGCGCGAAGGCGACGATCAGGGTCCACTGCAGGGCGGGCTTCATGGCGTGGCTCCCTGGCCGGTGGCCGTGGCCGTGGCCGCGCCCGCGGCGGCACTGGTGCCCGCGGCCCGTGTCAGCGCCGCCTCGACAATGCCGGCGGTGAGCAGGTTCGGCAGCACCTCGGGCTCGCCGCCACCGGCCGGATAGACCGCGTAGAACGGCACGCCGACGGCACCATGCTCGCGCAGGTAGGCGGTGATGGCCGGATCGACATCGGTCCAGTCGCCCTTGAGGTAGACGCCCGCGGCCGCGTCAAGCGCATCGCGGAACGTCGCGGTGGCGAGTGCGGTGCGTTCGTTGGCCTTGCAGGTCACGCACCAGTCGGCGGTCATGTTGACGAACACCACGCGCCCCTGCGCGCGCAGCGCGGCGAGTGCCTGCGGCGTCCACGGCAGGCTGCCATCGGCGGCGGGCGGCGGCACCCGTGCCGCTGCGCCGGCGCTGCCGTCGACCGCGCCGAGGGCCGCCAGGTCCGCGCCGCTGGCGCTGCCGGCTTCGTCCGTGCCGGCATGCACTGCCGCGAGCTCGCGGGCCGACGGCAACTGCTGCACCGGCCACAGCACCGCCACGCCGGCGGCGGCGATCGCGAGGCCGAGCGCACGCAGCGCCACGGCGCGGAAGCGCGCGATCTCCCACAGCCACAGGCCCAGCGCGAGCAGCACCGCACCGCCCAGCAGCCAGCCCACGGCGTCGGCACCGCGCTGCTTGGCAAGCACCCACACCAGCCAGACCGCCGTGAGGTACATCGGGAAGGCCAGCACCTGCTTGAACCGCTCCATCCACGCGCCGGGCCTGGGCAGCCGCGCGGCCAGCGCCGGCACGAAGCCGATCACGAGGAAGGGCAGGGCCAGGCCGAGACCCAGCGCCACGAACACACCGAGCGCCGTCGCCGGCGACGCGGCGAAGGCGAAGGCGAGCGCGGCACCCATGAACGGCGCGGTGCAGGGCGCGGCCACCACCACGGCGAGCACGCCGGTGAAGAAATCACCGGCCGGGCCGGATTTGCGGGTCAGCGCGTCGCCCGCTCCAGCAAGGCCGCCGCCAAGGGTGAACACGCCCGAGAGCATCAGGCCCACGGCGAACATCACCAGTGCCAGAGCACCGACCACGGCCGGTTGCTGCAGTTGGAAGCCCCAGCCCAGCGCCAGGCCGGCCTCGCGCAGGCCCAGCGCCAGCGCGCCGAGTGCGGCGAAGCTCAGCACCACGCCGGTCGTGTACCAGAGCGCCGATCGGCGTGCACCGCCCGCGCCCGCGCCGGCGACACTCAGCACTTTCAGCGACAGGATCGGCAGCACGCAGGGCATCAGGTTGAGGATCACGCCACCAAGCAGGGCGAAGGCGAGCGCGGCGAACACGCCGAGCGCGCCGGATCGGTGGTCCGTGGCCGCGCCATCGCGGGCCGCGCCGCCGCCGGTCGTCGCGTTTGCCGGTGCATCGGCCAGGGGCAGGGTGAAGGCGCGCGTCAACGGCGGGTAGCAGACGCCATCCTTCTGGCAGCCCATGAAGCGCACGCGCAGCGTCAGCGTGTCCGGGCCGTCCTGCGGGCGGATGATGCGCAGCGGCAGCATCGCCTCGTCGAAATACACCGGCTGCTCGCCGAAGTGCGGGTCGCTATGCGTCTGTGCCGGCGGCCACTCACCCGCCGCCACCGTCGCCCCGCGCGGGCTGTGCGCGGCGAAGGTGGTCTTGTCGCGATACAGGTAGTAGCCCGGGGCCATCAGGAAGCGCACCACCAGGTGATCGGGGCCGTCGGTGACGGCGTCGACGCGGAAGGCCTCGTGCTCCGGCAGCGGGATGCCGGCGCTGCCGGTGATGGTGAGGCCCGGCGCAGCGACCGCATCGACACCCACCCGAGGGCCGAGCAGATCGCTGCCGCGCGGGCCGCTCGACAGCAGGCCGGTGCCGGCCTCCGCAGCGACCGCGCTGCCGCCGCCGAGGTCGACGCGGATCTCGCGGCTCTGCGGCGGAAAGCAGATGCCGAGGTCGGCGCAACCCTGGTAGCGCACGCGCAAGCGCAACGCGGTCGCGCCCGGCGCCGGTTGGACGGGCAGGGTCGCCACGAGGGTGTTGCGGTAGGTCTCGACCTCGCCGAAGAACGCGTCGGTGTGCCGCTTCCCCGGTGGCAACGCCAGCTCGCCCGCCGCCGTGCCGCCCTCCAGGACTTCGACGCCCGTGCGGTGGCGATAGAGGTAGTAGCCCTCGGCGATCGCCCAGCGCAGCGTCACCGCCTCGCGCGAGGGCGCGGCGGCCGACAGCACGAAGGCCTCGTCGACCGGCAGCAGATCGTCGAGATCGGCGGCCTGCGCCGATGCGCCGGGCAGCAGCGACGCGACGAGGCCGAGCAGCGCGAACAGGGCGGCGAAGGGTAGGGCCCGACGCGCGGCAGCGCGCGGCGGCAGAACAGCGGTCATCGGCGAATCCACGGGCGGGCGCCGCAGCGCCCCGATGGCGCATTATCGCGGCCGGCCGGCGGGGCTGACAGGGTGGGCTTCATGCGGCCTTGATCGCCGGTCCGGCGCTGTTGGCCCTGCGGTTACACCTGCCGGTAACGGTCGCGCGGCTAGGCTGCCGCCTCCCAACCACCCTGCAGGTTCCCGCATGTTCAAGAAACTCGCTGCCGAAGCCCTCGGCATGAGCGACATCGGCGTCATCGTCCCGGCCTCGGAGTTCGACAAGGTCGACGCCGACGACTACCTGTTCCACGAGGACGGCGAGCGCATCTTCTTCCTGATCAAGTCGAAGAAGGACGAGTACTGCTTCACCAACATGGCGCTGATCCACGTCGATGGCGAGTCGGCGGTGTCGACCAAGCGCATGGTCAAGCGTTACGAGTACACCGGCAACCGCATCGGCTATTGCGCGATCGAGACCGCCGGCAACCTCGACATGGACGTGGAGCTGAAGTTCTCGATCGGCGATTCGGGGTTCAGCATCGATGTGCGCAAGAACTTCATCGAGCAGGTCAAGGACATCTACAAGGCGCTGATCGCGATCGGCAAGCAGCAGGCGCGCGATGCCGTCGCCCGCGACAACGCGCTGCGCACGCTCGAGGCGATGGGCGGCATGCTCAAGCTCGGCAGCCTGCAGGGCGAGGCCGCCGTGGTGTCGCACTACAACGCCGTGCTCGACAACCTCAACGCCGCCATGCTCGACCGCCACACCACGCGCGATTTCAGCCGCGTGTTCGAGAAGTACATCCACAACAACAGCGCGCCGCCGGCGCTGCCGTAAGCGGCGGACGAGCCGCCGGGGGGGCGTCCGCGCGCCCCCCCGGTCGGCGCGGCACCGGATCGCGCTGCGACCGCCCGATCAGTCGGCGTCGCCGGGCTCGCCGCTCGCGGTCTCGTCGGCCAGCCAGCGCAGGTAGGCCGGCAGGCCGGCACAGGCGTCGACGGCGAGGATTTCCGGCAGTTCGTAGGGGTGATGGGCGGCGAGCGTCCGCTCCAGTGCCGCGTAGCGATCGGCGCTGGTCTTGATGAGCAGCAGCGTCTCGTCGGCCTGTTCGATCGCCCCCTCCCAGCGGTAGGTGCTGCGCAGGCCGGGCAGGGCCTGCACGCAGGCGGCGAGCCGCTGTTCGACGAGGAGGCGGGCGAGCCGGTCGGCGGCCGCGGCGGGAGCGGTGCAGAAGACGATGAGGGCGGACATCCGCCGATTGTGCCGCGTGCCGCCCCCGCGGCGACGGGCCACCCGGAGGCCATCCCCTTGAAACCGTCGCGCCGGGCCCCACTTCAGGCCCCGCGACCCGATGACCGTGGCGTCATCGGTGCGCGCTAGAATTGGCACTCACCCGGGTCGAGTGCTAGCAGCGCCGCCCGGACCCCCGTTCCAAATCCGCAACCCATTGATCAACAAGGCAAAGAGGTTTCCCTCATGAGCATCAAGCCGCTGTTCGACCGCGTGGTCATCAAGCGTATGGAAGAAGAGAAGATGTCCGCTGGCGGCATCGTCATCCCCGATTCCGCGACCGAGAAGCCGATCAAGGGTGAAGTGGTCGCCGTCGGCGCCGGCAAGGCGCTGGACAACGGCACCACGCGCGCCCCGGCCGTGAAGGTGGGCGACAAGGTGCTGTTCGGCAAGTACGCCGGCACCGAAGTGAAGCTCGACGGCACCGAATACCTCGTCGTCCGCGAAGACGACATCTTCGCCATCCTCTGATCGCTGGAGTCACTCCCATGGCAGCAAAAGACATCCGTTTCGGTGAAGACGCCCGCGTCCGCATGGTCCGCGGCGTGAACATCCTCGCCAACGCCGTCAAGGCGACCCTCGGCCCGAAGGGCCGCAACGTCGTGCTCGAGAAGAGCTTCGGCGCCCCGACGATCACCAAGGACGGCGTGTCCGTCGCCAAGGAGATCGAGCT
>DMHI01000257.1 GCA_003449515.1 Lysobacteraceae bacterium
TTGCCGAGCAGTTCCTGGAGGTCGCCGAGTTCGCCGTGGAAGCGCGCCGCCGGCTCGATCTCGAACTCGGCCAGCACGCCCTTGGCGGCGTAGATCTTCTCGAGGCCGAGCACGATCTCCTCGGCCGTGCCCTCGATCTTCAGCGGCGCGGCGAACAGCGCATGACCCGAGCGCGCCGCGCGCGAGAGCTGGTAGCCGACGATGTCGTTCATGCGTTGCACCTGGTTGCGCACATCGTCGCGGAGATCGTCACCGCCGGCACCGGCCTCCAACCGGCTCTGCAGCACCGCCAGCGGTGTCTTCAGCGAATGCGCCAGATCGCCAAGTGTGCGCCGCACCTGCTCGAGGTTCCGGCGTTCGGAATCGATCAGCGCGTTGATGCTTCCGGTGAGCGGCTGCAGCTCGCGCGGGTGCTCGTCGAGCAGACGCGCCGCACTGCCCTGCTGCACGTCGGCCAGCGCCTTCTCCACCCCCGCCAACGGGCGCAGGCTCCAGCGCAACGCCAGCGCCTGCACCAGCGCCAGCACCAGGGCGGCGGCGCCAAGCCACGCCCACAGCGTCCGGCGGAACACGCCGACCTGCGCCGCGACATAGCTGGCGTCCTCGTAGACGCCGAGCGTCAACGCGATCTCGCCGCGCCCGGTGTCCCAGAGCGTGGTCAGCGAGTAGCGGTAGACCTCGAGCGGCTCGCCGCTTGATTCGGTGGCCGGCAGCGGGCCGTCGAACTGCCCGGTCCAGCTCGGCGGGCCGGGTTCGGGCGGCGGCAGGATGCGGCCCAGCGACGACGCCGACTCCCAGCGCAGGCCCTCGCCGACAAGGCCGGCATAGAGGCCACTGCCCGGGCGGTCGAAGCGCGGGTCGGGCGGCGTCTGCGGCATCACGATCGCACCCGACCGCAGCACCTCGGCCCCGTGCAGGTAGGCCTTGGCGAAGTTCTCGAGCCGCTCGCGCTGGCTGGTCAACGCCGCCTCGGCGAAGGCACGGTCGAGCGCGTAGCCGGTCAGACCAAGAAAGGCGACGAGCGCGAAGCCCGCAGCCAGCAGTTGGCGCGCCTGCAGCGAGAGGCGGCGGCGCACCATCGCCACCGGCGCTTACTCGTTGCGCGGAATCGCGAAGCGATAGCCGCGCCCGCGCACGGTTTCGATCGGCTTCAGTTCACCGTCGGGGTCGAGCTTCTTGCGCAGGCGGCCGATGAACACTTCGAGCACGTTGGAATCGCGGTCGAAATCCTGCTGGTAGATGTGCTCGGTGAGGTCGGCCTTCGAGACCAGTTCGCCGGCATGCAGCATCAGGTATTCCAGCACCTTGTACTCGTAGCTGGTCAGGTCGACGCCGCTGCCACCCACGCTCACCGTCTGCGCCGAGAGGTCGAGCTTCACCGGGCCGCATTCGAGCGAGGGCTTGCTCCAGCCGGCGGCGCGGCGCAGCAGGGCGTTGATGCGCGCCAGCAGTTCCTCGACGTGGAAGGGCTTGACGAGGTAATCGTCGGCACCGGACTTCAGGCCTTCCACCTTGTCCTGCCACGACGAGCGCGCGGTGAGGATCAGGATCGGGAACTTCTTGCCCTCCGCACGCAGGCCGCGCACGAGGTCCATGCCCGACATCTTCGGCAGGCCGAGGTCGATGATCGCCATGTCGAACGGCACTTCGCGGCCGTGGTACAGGCCCTCTTCGCCGTCGCCGGCGGCATCCACCGCGAAGCCTTCGCGCTTCAGACGCGCGGCGAGGGTTTCACGCAGCGGGGCTTCGTCTTCGACCAGCAGGATGCGCATGGACTCTCCTTGGGCAAGCCGGCACTCGCGGCCGGGATCAGTGGCGATCGCCGCGTTCGGCGGGCGGCAGGGTCTCGGGAAGTTCGAGGTCGGCGGGGGCCGGATCGTCGCGCCCACGGCGCTCCTCGAAGCGATCCTCGATGCGCCGGGACGGATCGCCGAGGTCCGCATCGTGCGGCCGCCGCGGATCGTGGAACCGGGCGTCGGCAGACTCGACATCACGCTCCCGCCATGCCTCGCGGCGACGTTCGCGCGGATCGTCGCGCATGATCCGAACCCGACCGTCGGGCGTCAGCACCTTGAGGCGGTAGACCTCGCGGCCGTCGCGCTGCATCGACTCGGCACGGAGCACCTGACCGCCGGTCTGGCGCTCGGCGCGCAGCACCGATTCCGGCAGCTCGGAACGCCGCTCCTCGCGGGGCGGCGCGTCGGCCTGCGCACGGACCGCGGTCGCCGGAACGACGAGGACGACGGCGACAGCGAGGGCGGCTACGGGACGCATGGGCGTGGAGGATAACGGGGCTGGAGCGGCCGAGGCCAGCAATGAAACCAGTCTGGGTGCCCCGGGGTGAATTCGCTCTTAACCCCGCGCCACACAACGGCGGCGATTCAGGCCGGGGCGTGCGATCGCACCCGCGCGTCGCCGGTCATGGCCAGCGCGCGCTCGATCAGTGACAGGCCAGCACCGGCTTTCGGCGCGCCCTCGCTCAGCACCTGGCGGAAGGCGCGCCCCCCGGGCTGGGCGTGGAACAGACCCAGCACGTGACGCGCGATGTGCTTGATCGCCACGCCGCGGGCAAGCTGCGCTTCCACGTAGGGGAAAAACCCGTGCAGCAGCTCGCCGCGCGAGCGCGGCTGCGCACCCTGCAGCGCGACCGCCATCAGGTGCAGACGATACGGCTCGTGATAAGCCGCTCGACCGATCATCGCGCCATCGACGTGGGCGAGCTGCGACTGCACCTCCGCGACCTCGCGCAAGCCACCATTGATCAGCACCGTCAGCGATGGCCGGTCATGCTTCAGACGGTGCACCCAGTCATGGCGCAGCGGTGGGATCTCTCGGTTCTCCTTCGGTGAAAGCCCCTGCAGCCAGGCCTTCCGGGCATGCACGATGAAGCGCGTGCAGCCGGCTGCCGCAACCGTATCGACGAAGGCGCGGAACACGTCGTAGTCCTCCACCTCGTCCACCCCGAGCCGGCACTTCACCGTCACCGGCAAACGCACGGCCGCACGCATCGACGCGACGCACTCGGCGACCAGCGCGGGCTCCTTCATCAGGCATGCACCGAAGCGCCCCGCCTGCACGCGATCAGAGGGGCAGCCGACGTTGAGATTGATCTCGTCATAGCCTCGATCGGCACCGATGTGTGCGGCCTCGGCGAGCAGCGCCGGCTCGCTGCCGCCGAGTTGCAGCGCGACCGGATGCTCGCTGGCGTCGAACCCGAGCAGGCGATCACGGTCGCCGTGGATCACCGCATTGGCATGCACCATCTCGGTGTAGAGCAGCGCGCGTGGCGCCAGCACGCGATGGAAGGCCCGGCAGTGCGTGTCGGTCCAGTCCATCATCGGCGCCACCGACAGCCGAAGCGTCGTGGCATCGATCGGGTCGACAGCAGGACGCGGCGATGCCGCATCCGATCGCTGCCGCATGGCGCCGCTCACAGAGGTCACGACAGTCGTTTGAACAGCTGATCCGGTGGAGATGGGGGGTGCCCGCGGGGTCGTGCGGCCTTTGGCAGCGGCCGCGGAGATGGCGTCAAGTAGACCGTATCCGGTGTCTCCCGATCAATGGCGTCGGACGGTCGGCGGGCGGTGTCGAGGCGAAGTATCGGCAGCGCAACGGCGCGAGATCGAAAGCCGCCGTGACGCCTGACCCCGCGAAACTCCATATCACTTCGACAATGGGCGCGCGCCACTCGGCACCTTGGGAAACTCGCCTGAACCAAGCGCCT
>DMHI01000222.1 GCA_003449515.1 Lysobacteraceae bacterium
AGTAGCCCATCTTGATCGCCTCGCCACCACTGGCGCAGTCGGCCACCAGTTCAACGCCGCCGAACGAGAACGACAGGCCGATCTGCAGGCCTTCGACGTCGAAGGGCGCGTCGAGGCGCTTGGCCCACTCGCCCGGCACCAGCCGCTCGCGCGGGCCGAAGGCGGCGAAGGTGTCGTTGGCCACGCGCGCCACCTGCACGCCAGCGTCGGCCTGCGCCACCAGGCGCTGGGCGACGCCGCGCAGCAGCGCATCACCGATGCGATCGCCGAAGGTCTCGTTGATCTCGGAGAACTGGTCGATGTCGATCAGCAGCAGGCGCTGCGGCGTGTCGAGTCCCGCATTCAGCGCGGTGTCGATGGTCTCGGCCAGTGCCGCGCGCTTGGGCAGGCGCGTGAGGCCATCGACGTAGGCAGCGTCGCGCAGGCGCTCGACGAGGCGTACGCCATCGGCGGCGACGGCGGTGTTCTGCGCGAACATCTCGACAATCCGCGGGTCGTGCGTGGCCGGCAGGTCGTCGGCACCAAGGAAGGCCACCGCGTCGGTACCTGTGCGCGAGGGCAGGTGCACCGCGATGCCGCAGGCCGAGGTGACGGTGCGGCGGATGGCGAAGGCCAGCTCGATCGCCTGCACTTCGGGCAGGTCGCCGAGGCTGTCGAGCCGCCGCCATGACCACTCGGCGTAGCGGCCGAGTGCCGCGACCACGCGGCGTTGCGGTTCGTCGGCGTCATGGACGCGGCGGCTGTCGCCGCAGAACAGCGCGTGCGCCGGCACACCGAAGAGGCCAGCCAAGCGCTCGAGCAGGCCCTCGGCGAAGACCGGCAGGGTGTTGGCGGCAAGCAGCGCGGTCTGCGCTGCCAGCAGGTACTCGAGGTCGGCGCGGGTGGCTTCCACCGCGCACAGCGTCTGGTAGGCGCGCAGCGCCGAGGTCACCACGGTGTAGAGCCGCGTGCGCGTCAGCTCGCTCTTGATGCGGTAATCGTTGATGTCGTAATCGCGGATCGCCTGCATCTCCGGCGCGTAGCCGGGTTGGCCGGTGCGCAGGATCACGCGCGGCTTGTGCAGGCCGAGCTCGCCGCGGATGCGCGCCACCAGTGCGAGACCGGCGTCGTCGGCCTCCATCACCACATCGAGCAGGATCACCGCCACGTCGGGGCGCGCCCGCAGCAGCTCGAGGGCGTCGGCGGCGGATTCGGCGTGCAGGAATTCGAGTGACCGGCCGAGGATCTCGATACCCCGCAGGGCCATGCAGGTGGCGGCGTAGACATCGGGTTCGTCGTCGACCACCAGGATGGCCCACGCCGGACGCACCGGCGCGGATGCCGGTGCGGATTCCTGCGCGAACACGAGGCTGTTGTCGACCGGCACCGGCCGTTCGTTGCTCATCGCCATCCCCGGGGGCTGCCGCGTCGCAGCGGCGGCCGGACCAGCATAGTCCAGCCACGGGGGTGTCACGCCACCGAGCGGTCGATCCTCGCCAACAGGTCGCGCCAGGCCGGCAGGTGCGCGGCCATGCCGGCGCGCTGCAGCCAGCTCTCGTCGACACTCCGCTCGAAAGCCAGTGCGGTAGCCACATGCACCGCACCCACCAGCCCGAAGCCACCGCCGGACAGGCGCGGGCAGCGCTGCCAGGCCACCGCCTGTTGCAGGTTGCTGGGCAGTTGCCAAAGGCCGAGCAGGTAGGCCGCGGCTTCGTCCGCCAAGGCCGGGGCACCGGCCAGGGTCGGCACGCCGTCGTCGTCGAGCTCGGGCAGCATGCCGCCCAGGCCGGCGAGCACGGCCGCGGTGGCGGCCACATCGGGATCGATGCCGGGGGCGAGCAGGCGCGGTGCCAGCCAGGCCGCCACCAGGCTCTGCTGGCGTGCGCGGGCGGCGCGCCCGGCGTCGGCACCGTCGAAGGCGTAGAGCTCGGCCGCCAGCACGAGCTGGCGCGTGGTCTTCAGGCCGAGTCGCCCCAGGGCCACCGGGATGCTGTCGATGCGCCGCCCGGCACCATAGAGCGCCGAGTTGGCGATCTGCAGCACGCGCGCGGCCAGCACCGGGTCGGCCATCACCTGTTCGGCGATGCGGCCGACATCGAGCGTGGGATCGTCGAGCGCACGGCTGATTGAGAGGTAGAGCCTGGGCGCGCCGGGCAGCCGGGTCAGCGCGCCAACCTGTGCGCGCAGCGCCGGGCGATCGAGGGCGGCGGCCAGGGCGGCATAGCCCAGCAAGGCCTCGGTCAGGGCCTCGATCGGGCCCTGGTCGTCGAGGACACCGTGGGCCAGCGCCAGCAGCGCCGCAGGCAGCGCCTCGTTCGCCGGTGGGCGGAGCAGCAGTCGCGCGACCTCCGGCGCGGCATAGAGCCAGCGCCGCAGCAGCGTGGCGGCCCCCGGCAGTGCCGGGTCGACCAGCAGGGCGGCGGTGTCCGCGTTCGGCACGGCATCGCTGTCGCGGTCGACAAGCTCCACCCGCCATTCGATGCCGAAGGTGTGCAGTGCCGCGTCGAGCGCGGCGGCACGCCGCGGGTCGGAGAAGGCAAGGAGGAGGCGCATCCGGTGGCGTTTGTGATTGTTGACAAAGCCTAACCCGCCCGCCGCTCGGTTGATCGCGTCCCGGGTCACAGTCCGCGCCATCGCCGCGAACGCCTACACTCGGCCCTTCCCCTCGCTCGAGCCCGCCGGACGCCCGAACGCCATGGACCTTGCGCCCTCGCCGCTGCACCTGCTGTTCGCTGGCGTCGACACCGGCCTCGCCGAGACGCTGGCGGCAGCGCTCGGTGCGCGTGCCACGGTGCGGGCCGCGGGCGGTGCGGGCGAGGCGCTGGCGGCACTGCGTGCGCAGGCCTTCGATGCCGCGATCGTGCAACCGCGACTCGAGGAGGGTTCGGGCAACGCCCTGCTCGGACTGCTCAAGCGCGAGCAGCCGCGGGTGATCCGCTGCCTGCTGCTCGACGACGGCCGCGATGCCCCGGGCCTCGCCGCGCTCGAGAACGTGCATCGCCTGCTCGAGCCACCGCTCGACGCCGACACGCTGCTCACCGCCCTGCGCGCGGTGCTGGCGCTGCGCCAGCGGCTCGAGTCGCCAGGACTCGCCGAGTCGATCGGCCGCATCGGCCGCTTGCCGCCCCCTCCCGCGCTGTCGCTCGAACTGATCCGCCGCACCGAGGATGCGCAGGTTTCGGCCCGCGAGGTGACGGTGCTGGTGGAGAGCGACCCCGCGCTGGCGGCCAAGGTGCTGCGCCTGTGCAACTCGGCGATGTACTCGGGCGGGCGGCGCATCGACGACATCCACACCGCCGTGGTCTGGCTGGGCAATCTCACCCTGCGCCGGCTGGTGCTGGCCGGCGAGGTGTTTGGCGGTGTGCGCGGAGGCGAAGCCGCGAACGCCCACGCGGGCCTGCGCGAGCGCAGCCTGCAGGCCTCGAAGCTCGCCGCGCGCCTGTTGCCGGGACTGCGCGCCGATCGCGCCGCCACCGCCGCCCTGCTGGCCGGTGTGGGCCATCTGCTGCCCGAGGTGCGCACGCCGTGGGCACCGGAGCCGGGCGAGAGCGTGGAGTGGCCCACCTACGCCGAGGCCGGTGCCTACCTGCTGGCGCTCTGGGGCCTGCCCGAGGGCCTCATCGAAGCCTGCGCCCTGCACCCCACGCCGGCGCTGGCCGGCGAGGCCGGCCTGGGCGTGGTGGGCGCCTGCCACGTCGCCTGGGCGTTGCTCGGCGATGTGCCGCTCGATGACGCCTGGGTCGCCGCGCAGGGCCTCGAGGCCGAGCGGCCAGGCTGGACGGCGCTCGCCGCCGAGGTGGCGGCCGACACCGCCGCGGCGGCCGACTGAGCAGCGTGGTGGCGTCCGAGCCCGCGCTCGATCCGGTCAGCGGCCTGCCCTGGCTGGGCGCGGCCGATCCCTCCCTGCTCGCGGCCCTGCCGGCCGATGGCCGGATGCTGCTCGCCGAAGTGGCCTTCGACCGCTTCGTCGGCCTTGTCGATGGCCTTGGTGAAGCGGTGGCCGCGCGCGCGCTGGCCGCCGCCGCCGATCGCATCGCCGCCTTCGCCTTGCCGCGCGGCCGCGTCTGGCGCCTGCGCGGCGCCTGCCTGCTGGTGGTCACCGATGCCGCCGATGCCCTGGCCGACCCTGACGCCTGGGCCGCGCGCCTGCTGGCCGAGGTGGCCGCGCCGCTGGCGGTGCCCCCCCACGCGCTGACGCTGAGTGCCAGCGTGGGGCTGGCCGTGCATCCCGACGACGCCACGCCGCTGGTGGCGGCGTTGGCCGCCGCGGATCGCGCCCTGTACGCGGCCCAGCGCAGTGGCGTGGGTCGCGCCTCGCGCGCCGGCGCGCCGGCCCGGTCGCCAGCGCCGGCCTTCACCCACGCGCTGGCGCAGGCGCTGGAGCGCGACGAGCTCGAGCTGCACTACCAGCCCTTTGTCGACGCCGCCGACGGCCGCATCGCCGGCGTCGAGGCCCTGCTGCGCTGGCGTGCGCCGGACGGCAGCCTGTTGGCACCGCCGCAGTTCCTGCCGCGCGCCGAGCAGCTCGGGCTGATGCGCGGCATCAGCGCCTGGGTGCTCGACCGCGTGATCGCCGATGCCCGGCACTGGCGGCGCAGCGGCTTCGACGACCTGCGCATCGCGGTGAATGTGTCGACCGTGCAGCTGCTGGAGGACGACCTCATCGACCAGCTGGAGACGCGGCTGGCCGCGGCCGAGGTCGCCTTCGACCAGTTCGAGATCGAGCTCTCCGAGAGCACCCTGCTGCGCGATGCGGCGCGGATCCGCGACACCCTGCGCCGCCTCCGCGGCTATGGCGTGGGCCTGACGCTCGACGACTTCGGCATGGGCGGCGCCGGGCTCGTGCACTTGCCGCGCTACCCGCTGTCGAAGATCAAGATCGACCGCGACTTCACCGGCGAGATCGCCCACGATCAGGGCCAGGCGGCGATCGCCCGCGCCATCATCGCGATGGGCCGGCAGCTGCACCTGAAGGTGATGGCGGAAGGCGTCGAGACCGAAGCGCAGTTGGGCTACCTGCGCCGCGCCGACTGCGACCAGTTGCAGGGCTTCCTGTTCTGCGGCGCCCGCCCGCTCGCCGAGCTGGAGCCGTTGCTGCGGCAACGCTACCTGCGCCCGGAGCTGTTCGCCAAGGGCGCGGCCTCGCGCACCCTGCTGCTGGTCGACGACGAGGAGAACGTGCTGCGCGCGCTGCAGCGGGTGTTCCGCCGCGACGGCTACCGGGTGCTCGCCGCCAGCCGTGTGGCCGAGGCCTTCGAGCTGCTGGCCAGCAACGAGGTGCAGGTGATCCTCAGCGACCAGCGCATGAACGACCTCAGCGGCACCGAGTTCCTCGGCCGGGTGAAGGAGCTCTACCCGCGCACCGTGCGCCTGATCCTCTCCGGCTACACCGACGTCGCCACGGTCACCGAGGCCATCAATCGTGGCGCGATCTACCGCTTCCTCACCAAGCCCTGGGATGAAGAGGCGCTGCGCCACCACATCCGCGAGGCCTTCCGCACCTGGGAGGGGCTTCAGTGAGCCCTCGCTGCGATCCAGGCGGCGAGGAGTGCCAATGGGCTTCGTCATCCTGCGCACGCCGCGTCGACTGCTCAACCTGCCACTGCTCTCGGCCCTGCTCGCGCCGGGTGTTTTTTCATCAACCTGACGAACAACCCGAACGGCCCGACTGGCTGATGGTCGGTCCGGTCTTTCAAACCTACGTGCTAGGCCTTGGTGGGCTTCGGCGAGATCACCTTGTTGATCGAACGGCAGCCCGTCTTCCGAGTAAAGTTGCTGGAGCGACCGCTTCGCTCCCGCGGCGAGAGTCTTTTCCGCGAAACAACCATCGGAGTAGATAAACATGCGCAATCTTGAGTTGGTCGAGATCGACAGCGTTTCCGGCGCGAATGCCACGGGTGGAATCGTGATGGGCGTCGCCGGCGCTCATGCCAGCGGAGTCGTCGGTTTGGGCGTCGGCATGGTCATTGGTGGCCCGGTCGGCGGGATCGCTGGCTATGCGGCGGGAGTCGCTTTGGGCGGCCTGATTGCCGTCGGCTACTCGCTGGCCACGGCCAAAAAGTAAGCGGGAAGCCCGGAGGGCCGAATAAGAAACGCAGCCCTCCGGGCCCGACGACCGTCAACGCGAGGACGCTATGAGTATTGTCCGACTTCTTGCTGGCGCTTTCGCAGTGCTTGTCTTGATTGTTCTACCGCTGATCTTCGTGCTGGCGCATTCGGGCATGCCGACCTTTGCCATCCTGATTACAGCGGTGATCGTCCAGTGCTCGGGGGTGTTCTACTTTCTCCGGCGCCGTAAGTCTTAGCCCGGGTCGCGCTAATCGCCGACCCGCACCGGCTGGTGCACCGGCAGCACCACGGTGAAGATCGCGCCGCCCTCCGCACTGTTGGCCACCTCGATGCGGCCGCCGTGTTTCTTGACGATGCCGTAGCTGATCGACAGGCCGAGCCCGGTGCCGGTGCCGACCGGCTTGGTGGTGAAGAACGGATCGAAGATGCGCGGCAGCGTGTCGGCATCGATGCCGGGCCCGCTGTCGCAGACGCTGATCCAGACCTCGTCGCGGGCCGCGTCGTGGCCGCTGGCGAGCGTGATCGTGCCGCGTTCGCCGATGGCGTGGCCGGCATTGAGCAGCAGGTTCATGAACACCTGGTTGATCTCGCTCGGATGGCATTCCACCAGCGGCAGCGGACCGAGCCGGCGTTCGATCCTGGCCTTGTACTTGAGGTCGTTCCAGACGATGTTGAGGGTGCTTTCGAGGCCCTTGTGCAGGTCGACGCGGCGCCAGCCGGCCTCGCGCCCGGCATGCGAGAAGTCCTTCAAGTCCTGGACGATGCGGCGCACGCGCTCGAGGCCCTCGCGCGATTCGTTGATCAGCTCGGGCAGGTCGGTGGAGACGAAGTCGAAGTCGACGCGGGCGCGGACGTCCGAGATCGCCGCCAGCGTCGCCTCGTCGAGCTTGGGCGCGAGCGCCCGCTCGTAGGCGTGGATGAGTTCGAGCAGGCCGCTGGTGTAATCACGCAGGCTGACGAGGTTGGAGTGCACGTAGCCGATCGGGTTGTTGATCTCGTGGGCGATGCCGGCGGCGAGCTGGCCGATCGAGGCCATCTTCTCCTGCTGCAGCAGCTGCTCCTGCGCGCTGGCCAAGCGCGCGTAGGCCTGCTGCAGCTCGCCGTGGCGGCGGCGCAGCTCGTCCTGGCGGTGCCGCGCCTCGGTGACATCGCGCAGCAGCCACAGATGCGCGGGCGTGTGGTCGATGATCCACGGGTAGCGCCGCAGCGCGAACACCACGCCGCTGCCTTCATCGCGGACATCGCCGCTCCAGCGCTCTTCGGCCGCGGCGGCGAACACCTCGTCGGGCAGCAGGGCCACCAGCGGCTCGGGGTTGTCGGGGTCGGCGGGGTCGGCCGCCAGCCGGTGCGCCAGCTCGCCGGCGGCCGGATTGGCGTAGTGCACGGCGCGGTCGTTGTCGACCAGCAGCACGGCTTCCTCGAGCATCTCGAGGAAGGCGGCGAGTTCGGGGTTGCCGGGCGGGGCCGGCAGCCAGAAGCGGCCGGGCGGGGAGTCGGGCATTCGAGGCACCGTCGGGGCGACGGCGCCAAGGCTACGCCGCTGCTCAGGCCACGGCGATAGTGCGCGACGGCATGCCGGCCGAGTGCTGTCCGGCGCGGTCGTAGCCGACCGCCTCGCTGCGGCCGAGCTGGCGCAGCGCGAAGGCCACCGCGCGGCGGCGACGCGCCAGCAGCAGGCCGTTTTCACGATTGAATGCGGCCAGCGCGGCCACGCGCGGCGCGTCGGCACCGGACAGTGCGGCCGACTCGGCGGCGCGCAGGGCCTGCAGCTTCGCCTCAGTGGAGCGCAGCAGCGCCTCGACGTTCTCGCCGGCAAGGGCCTCGCGCTCGGCGCGGAGGGCGGATTCGAGGGCGTCGAGCAGGGAGTCGGTCATCGTCGGGGCGTCGGCGGGGCGGAGGCGGCAAGCCGTGGATCAGATGCTCAGTTCCCGCTCGAGCGCGTCGAGGCGCCGGGCGATGTCCATCGGATCGACGCGGTAGGTGCCGGCGGCGAGGGCCGCGCGCAGCGCGTCGATCTTGGCCATGTCCAGCGGTGGCGGGCCCGCCTTGGCCTGCTGCTGCACCACGCGCAGCGCTTCGGCCTCGCCGGTCAGGCGGACGTTGTCGGCCGAGGCGGCCTGGACCTCGGCGATGGCCTGCGCACGCGGGCTGCCCGACCGCTCGATGGCGGCCGGCACCGGGGCGGACGCGACCGGCGTGGCGGCCGGTCGAGGCGCGGGGGCTCCGTCGATCTTGCTGGTCATGGCTGATTCCTCCGGAACGGGGAGTTCCTCATCGCCGGTATCGGCCGGCTTGCGCGCGACTTTAGCCTGCGCGGCGGATTTTTTCGCGGGCGGTCGGGCCCGCCAGCGCGCGGCCCGGTCGGGAGGCTCACCGGCTCACCCGGACTTCGCCCGGCGCGGCCACCACGCCGCTCAGCACGCGGCGCGAGCTCAGGTTCTCGACCCGCACCACCTCGCCGGCGGCGGCATCGGCCAGCCGATCCTCGGCAACAGCAACAGCCTGATCGGCGCCGGCTACCGCTCGGGCTCCTGGGACGTGAACCTGCTCATCGACGCGCTCGCGCAGGACCAGCTGATCTCGATCCTCGCCGAGCCGAACCTGACGGCG
>DMHI01000027.1:0-3018 GCA_003449515.1 Lysobacteraceae bacterium
TCGTCACCTTCGCCGTCGACGGCGTGCCGGTGCTCTCCGACTGGTTCGGCTACGCCACCGTCTACTTCACGCCGCCGGCCCAGCAGGTCGCCCGCATCGACCTCATCCGCGGTGCCAGTGGCCTGCTCTACGGCCCACAGCCGGGGCCGGTGCTGAACCTGATCCGCCGCGGCCCCGACATCGATTCGCCGGCGGCAACACGCATCGATCTGCTCGGATTCGGCAATGGCGGCGGTTCGGTGTATGCCGAATCGGCATTCGGCGGCGCGGGCTGGGGCGGCTTCGCTTCGGCCGCCCACCATCGCGGCGATGTCGATCGCATCAACAGCAATTTCGAGGTGAGCAGTGGGCGGCTCTCGGCCCTTTGGCAGCCTGACACGCACGCGAGCTGGTGGGTCGATGTCAGCGCCTTCCGCTCCGGCTCGGACGAACCCGGCCGCCTGACGCTGGCGCAGTTCCTGAACGATCCCATGCAGTCCACCACGCCGGACAACCGCATCGTGATCGACCGCCTGGATGCCCGCCTGCAGCACCAGCGCGCCATTGGCGAGGCCAGCCAGCTCACCGCCAAGCTGTTCCATTGGACGCAGGATCGCTGGAGCCGCCGCGCCACCAACCGCGCGCCGGGCGCGCCCGCGCCGGCCTTCACCACCTTCGATCTGCAGAGTTTCGATGTGACCGGCCTCGACGCGCGGATGCTCACCGAGTGGGGCAACGATCACAGCCTCGCCTGGGGCACCACCCTCTACACCAGCAACAGCCCGCGCACGCAGTCGCGTTCGGCGAACCTGAATGCCCCCGGCCGCGACGGTGAGACGCCGCGCTTCGTGCAGGACCGTGAGAACGCCTACGCCGCCGTCTTTGTCGAGAACGCCTTCCGCATCGGCGACTGGACGCTGGTGCCCGGGCTGCGCCAGGAGCGCCTCGTCATGCGCATCGAGGAGCCGCTCAAGCTCGCCAGCCTGCGCCGCGGTGCCATCAACCGCAGCTTCGGTCGCACCGAAACCCTGCTCGGTTTCGGCGTCACGCGCCTGCTCGGCGACGAATGGCGCGCCTACGCCAATGTCTCGCAGGGCTATCGCCCGATGCGCTACGACGACATCGGCAATCCCACCGCCGAGCTCGCGGGCAGCAACGATCCGGCTCCGGCGCGCGCCCTCAACCACGAGATCGGCCTGCGCGGGCGCTTCGGCACGAACGGTGCGGTGGGCCTCGATGTCAGCCTGTTCCGCATCGACGTCGAGGACCGCATCGAGCAGCGCCTCGTCGGTGCCAGCGATGTCGAGCGCATCAACAGCGGCGATGCCCGCCACGAGGGCCTCGAATTCGCGGTCGACTGGAATCTGCTGGCCGGCGCTGCCGACGGCGATGCCCTGCTGCTCTATGCCAACGGCAGCCTGCTCGATGCACGCATCGTCCGCTCGAGCATCGCGACGCTGGTCGGCAATCGCCCGCAGTACGCACCGGAGCGCGTGCTGCGCGCCGGTCTGCTGTGGCGGAGCACGGCGGGCCATCGGCTGGCGCTCACCGGCACGCACATCAGCGAGCAGTTCTGGCAGGACAGCAATCTCGGCAGCGGCAGCGGCGCCTCCCTGTTGCCGGCGACGATGCCGTCGACGACGGTCTGGGACATCGCCGCCGAGTGGCCGCTGGCCGACGGCAGCACGGTGCTGATGGCCGGCGTGCAGAACCTCGGTGATCGCGTGTACTCCACCCGCATCCGCACCGACGGCATCGAGGTGGCGCCGCGTCGGCAGGCTTACGCGGGCGTGCGCTTCGGCTTCTGATCGGTGCCGGGTGCCGCTCCGATCGAACCCCGCCGCGCGCAACACCGACCTGCTGTGTGGCGTGTTCGGATAGAGCCACAAACGACGACGGCGCCCAAAGGCGCCGTCGCGTCCCCTCGGTAGCGCCCTGCGCTTACTCGACGACCACCGGGATGCCGAGGCGCTTGGCGATGCGGCCCTTCCACTCGGCCGGGCCAGTGGTGTGCACCGACTCGCCGCGCGAATCCACGGCGACCGTCACCGGCATGTCCTTGACCTCGAAGGCGTAGATCGCCTCCATGCCGAGGTCGGCGAAACCGACGACCTTGGCCGCCTTGATGGCCTTCGACACCAGGTAGGCCGCGCCGCCGACCGCCATCAAGTAGGCGCTCTGGTGCTTCTTGATGGCCTCGATGGCGACGGGGCCGCGCTCGGCCTTGCCGACCATGCCGAACAGACCGGTCGCTTCGAGCACCTGGCCGGTGAACTTGTCCATGCGCGTGGCGGTGGTGGGGCCGGCCGGGCCGACGACTTCATCGCGCACCGGATCCACCGGGCCGACGTAGTAGATGAACTTGCCGCTTAAGCTCACCGGCAGCGGCTCACCCTTGTTGAGCATATCGACCATGCGCTTGTGCGCGGCGTCGCGGCCGGTCAGCAGCGTGCCGTTGAGCAAGAGCACGTCGCCGGGATGCCAGCTCGCGATCTCGTCCTTGGTGATGCCATCGAGGTTGACGCGGCGCCCCTTCGAGGCGTCGTAGGTGAGTTCCGGCCAGTCCTCGAGCGAGGGCGGCTCCAGCATCACCGGGCCGCTGCCGTCGAGCGTGAAGTGCGCATGCCGCGTGGCCGCGCAGTTCGGGATCATCGCCACTGGCAGGTTGGCCGCGTGGGTCGGGTAGTCCTTGATCTTGACGTCGAGCACGGTGGTGAGGCCGCCGAGCCCTTGAGCGCCGATGCCCAGCGCGTTGACCTTGTCGAACAGTTCGAGGCGCAGCTCTTCGGCGCGATTGCTCGGGCCGCGGGCGATCAGGTCCTGGATGTCGATCTCCTCCATCAGGGCCTCCTTGGCCAGCAGCATGGCCTTCTCGGCGGTGCCGCCGATGCCTAGCCCAAGCATGCCCGGCGGGCACCAGCCCGCACCCATGGTCGGCACGGTCTTCAGCACCCAGTCCACGATCGAGTCGGACGGATTCAGCATCGCGAACTTCGACTTCGCCTCCGAGCCGCCGCCCTTCGCCGCGACGATCACGTC
>DMHI01000027.1:3376-6917 GCA_003449515.1 Lysobacteraceae bacterium
GGCACGACCTTCATGTTCACGACACCCGGCGTGTTGTCCTTGGTGTTCGTGCGCTTGCCGGCCGGATCGGCCAGCACGGAAGCGCGCAGCGTGTTGTCCGGGTGGTGGTAGGCGCGACGCACGCCTTCGTGGCACATGTCCTCAACGCTCATCGTCGCGTCCCAGCGCACGTCCATGCCGATCTCGAGAAACACGGTGACGATGCCGGTGTCCTGGCAGATCGGGCGGTGGCCTTCGGCGCACATCCGCGAGTTGATCAGGATCTGCGCCATCGCGTCCTTGGCCGCGGGGCTCTCCTCGCGCTCGTAGGCCTTGGTGAGCGCCTTGATGTAGTCGACCGGGTGGTAGTAGCTGATGTACTGCAGCGCGTCGGCGATCGACTGGATGAAGTCGTCCTGCTTGATGACGGTCATGGCGTGGCGGCGCGCGCCGCGAGGCTGTGGAGAGGCCGAGATTGTAAGCGAGCGCCTCGCGGACACCGTGCGCCCGGTCGCGAGCGAAAAAAACCCCGGGCGGGCCCGGGGTTCCTCGGAATACGGAAAGGGACGCCGCTCAGGCCACCTGCACCTCGTCGGCCTGCATGCCCTTCTGGCCCTGCACCACCTTGAAACTGACGCGCTGGCCTTCCTTGAGCGTCTTGAAGCCTGTACCGACGATCGACCGGAAGTGGACGAAGACGTCCTGGCCGTTCTCCGGCGTGATGAAACCGAAGCCCTTGGCATCGTTGAACCACTTCACGGTGCCGAACTGACGATCCGACATTGCATTCTTCCTCGAACTTGGCGGGTTGGGAACGGCACCGGATGCGCGCCGTTACTGCTTGCCCGGGGAATCGTTGCTTCGATGCAGCGGATCGTGGGAACCGGAACATGCGGCCACGGTTCTCTGTGACCGGAGCGGAGCAGCGGCCCTACAGTAACTCGCACCTGAATGAAATGTAAGGCCCCGGGAATTGGGCGCGCCGTCGCGGATTCACGCCCTGTGGCGGGTGGTCAAGCGCCGGCACCGCTGCGCCGCAGCACCGTTCTGCGCAAACCCCGGGCCTGACCTCGATCAACGTCGGGCCGGGTGCCGATGCGACAATGCCCGCTTCCCGAATCCGCGGCCCGGCATGACCTCGCCCTACATCTCCGAAACCATCCTCGACGTCCGCCACTGGACCGACGCCTACTTCAGCTTCACCTGCACGCGCGACGACGGTTTCCGCTTCGAGAACGGGCAGTTCGTGATGATCGGCCTCGAGGTGGAGGGCAAGCCGCTGATGCGCGCCTACTCCATCGCCAGCCCGAACTGGGACGAGACGCTGGAGTTCTTCTCGATCAAGGTGCCGAACGGCCCGCTCACCTCGCGGCTGCAGCATGTGAAGCCCGGCGACACCCTGCTGCTGTCGCGCAAGCCGGTCGGCACGCTGCTGATCAGCGACGTGCATCCGGGCGGCAACCTCTACCTGCTCGCCACCGGCACGGGCCTCGCCCCGTTCCTGTCGGTGATCCGCGATCCGGCCACCTACGAACGCTTCGACAAGGTGATCGTCACCCACGGCGTGCGCGAGGAAGCCGACCTCGCCTACCGCGACTACATCGAGCGGGAATTGCCGCAGCATGAATACCTCGGCGAAGCCGTCCGCGAGAAGCTGCTGTACTACCCGGCCGTGAGCCGCGCCGATTTCCGGCACCGGGGCCGCCTCACCGACCTGTTGGCCAGCGGCCAGATGCAGCGCGATCTCGGCCTGCCGCCGATCAACCCGTCCAGCGATCGCGCGATGATCTGCGGCAGCCCGCAGATGCTCGCCGACTTCCGCCAGCTGCTCGACGAGCGCGGTCTGGTCGCCTCGCCGAAGATCGGCAGCGCCGGCCACTACGTGTTCGAACGCGCCTTCGTCGAGAAGTAGCCGCCGCGACGTGGCACCGACGCGACGCCGGGCAGTCTCGTCGGGTGTCCGCTGCCGGCCTTGCGCCCATGCCCTTGCCCGCCCGCTTCCCCGCACCTGCCGTTGTCGCGGCGCTGCTTGGCATCGTCGCCGCCCTGATGCCGACGGCGGCCCGTGCCGACGAGGCCCCCGCCTTCGAGGTGATCGACGACCTTGGCGCCGGCGTCGAGGTGCGCGACTACGCGCCGATGCTGCTGGCCAGCATCGTCGTCGACAGCGCCGATTTCGGCCAAGCCAGCAGCCTCGGCTTCCCGCCGCTCGCCGATTACATCTCCGGCGACAACAACCGCCGCGAGCGCATCGGGATGACCTCGCCGGTGACGCAGGGCGGCGGGCCCGGCCGCTGGGTCGTGGGCTTCGTCATGCCCGCGCGCTACACCGCCGAGAGCCTGCCCCGGCCGCGCGACCCGCGGATCCGCATCACGTCGGTGCCGCGGCGCAGCGTCGCCGCGATCCGCTTCCGTGGGCGATTCAACACCTTCCGCTACGCGGAGAGCCTTCGCGTGCTCGAGATCCAGTTGGGCCGCAGCGATTGGATCGCCGATGGCGAACCGCAGGCCGCGCAGTACGACGCGCCCTGGGTGCCGGGGCCGCTGCGCCGCAACGAGGTGCTGCTGCCGGTGCGGCGTCGCGAATGACACCGCCGCGGCAACGGGCTCAGGCCAAGGGTAGGTGCAGGTCGGTACGCAGCGCGGCTTCGGGCGTGGTTTCGGGATCGTCGAGGTAGTTCAGCAGAATGGGCGCCTCGCGCAGCGCCTCGCCGCCGACGGCGCGCGCCAACAGGGCGCGTGCCGGATCTTGCGCCGTTTCAGCACCCTCAGCCCAACGCCTTCTCGATGTCCTTGCGCAAGCTTTCCGGCTTGTCGGTCGGCGCGAAGCGCTTCAGCACCTGGCCGTCGCGACCGATCAGGAACTTGGTGAAGTTCCATTTGATGCCTTCCGTGCCGAGGAAGCCCGACTTCTGGCCCTTCAGCCAGTTGAACAGCGGGTGCGCCTTCGGCCCATTGACGTCGATCTTCTTGAACATCGGGAAGCTCACGTCGTAGGTCAGCGAGCAGAAGTTCTTGATCTCCGCATCACTGCCCGGCTCCTGGTGCCCGAACTGGTCGCAGGGGAAGCCGAGCACCACGAGGCCCTTGTCGCCGTAGTCCTTCCACAGTTGCTCGAGGCCGGTGTACTGCGGGGTGAAGCCGCATTTGCTGGCGGTGTTCACCACCAGCACGACCTTGCCTTTGAACTCGTCGAGCGAGCGCTCCTTGCCGTCGATGTCGGTGGCTTTGAAGTCGAAGGCGGTGGTCATGCGCGGGCTCCGTGTCGAAAGCGCACAGACTAGCGCGAGCGCGCGCGCAGCGTCGAAGGAATGGCAGATGCCCGGTTGACGGATCGACGCGACCGCACCTACCCTGTGCGCCCGTATTCGCCCCGGAGGCGTCCCTTGGACAGTTGCAGTCGATCTCGAACCGGCACCTGAGCCGACGATCCGCCTGCGTCCAAGGGAGGGTCGTCGCTCGACGGCCCCAGCGGTGACCACGCCGCGCCCGCCACTGCCCGTTTCCGATCTGCCGCCCGTCCGGGCGCCCCGGCCCTCCTTGTCTGGAGCCGCCGATGGTA
>DMHI01000248.1 GCA_003449515.1 Lysobacteraceae bacterium
GCGCGCCGGGCTCGGTGCGCGTTGACGAGCTGATGACGGTCGAGAGCTACGCGCACGTGCACCACATCGTCAGCAACGTCGCCGGCACCTTGAGACCGGAGGTGACGGCGGGCCAGGCGATCGCCGCGGTGTTTCCCGGTGGCACCATCACCGGCTGCCCGAAGGTGCGCTGCATGCAGATCATCGCCGAGCTGGAAGGCGAGGGGCGTGGGCCGTACACCGGCGCGATGGGCTACCTCGATGCCTGTGGCGACATGGACCTCAACATCCTGATCCGCACGCTGTGGACCGACGGCAAGGACGTCGCCTTCCGCGCCGGTGCCGGCATCGTCGTCGACTCGCGCGCCGACAAGGAGCTGATGGAGACACGCGCCAAGGCCCGCGGGCTGCGGCGCGCGCTGGGCCGCGATGACCGGTGAGGGCGCGCTGATCGGCGTCTGGCGCGGCGACGCGCGCGTCGATGCGCTCGATGCCAGAGACCGCGGCTTGGCCTATGGCGACGGCCTGTTCGAGACCCTGCGTGCGCATGCGGGCACGCTGCCGTGGTGGCCGCGACACCGTGCGCGGCTGCTGGCCGGCGCGCAGCGCTTGGGCTTGCCGTTTCCTTCCGATGTGCTGCTCGACGCGGCGCTGGCCGAGGCGCTGGCGCGCGAGCCCGATGGTGTGGTGAAGCTGGTACTGACCCGCGGCAGCGGCGCGCGCGGCTATGCGCCGACGCCGGGCGCGCCCTCGACCCTGGTGGTGTCGGTCGCAGGCCAGGGGAAGGCGCGGGGTGCGGATCGCAGCGGGTCGCACCGAGACGAGGCAGCGAATGAAGCGGTCAACGCCGTGTCCACCTTGCGCATCGACCTGCTGACCACGCGGCTCGGTGTGCAGCCCGCGCTCGCCGGCATGAAGCACCTCAATCGGCTCGAACAGGTGCTGGGCGCACGCGAGGCCTCGGCTCGCGGCCTTGATGACGGCCTGATGGCCGATGCGGGCGGCTTCGTCACCTGCAGCACGCGCGCCAACGTCGTCGCCCGGATCGACGGCCGCTGGATCACCCCGCCGGTGGATCGCGCCGGCGTCGCCGGCATCGCCCGCGGCGTGCTGCTCGAAGCGTGGACGCCGTCGAACGAGGTGGCGACCACGAGCGTCGCTGGTGGCGTGGAAGTCGCGCCGCTGCCGCTCGACGCGCTGCCGCGCCTGCAGGCGCTTTTCCTCTGCAATGCCGTGCGCGGTATCCTCGTCGTCGGCCAGCTCGGTGCGCGCGCGCTCGATACGCGACCGCCGGGCCTCGACGCGGCCCGTGCCGCGCTGGCGGCGTCCCATCCCGCCTTCCACGAGCCCTGATGCCCGCTACCGTCCGCAAATTCGTCATCGCCGTCGTCAAGCTCGGCCTGTTGCTCGCGCTGCTGATCGCCATCGGCGGTGTCGTCGCATGGCGGCAGTTCGAGGCTTTCGCCAATGCACCGGCTGGCGCGCCAGCGGGCGGCACGCTGGTGGTCGCACCCGGTGATTCCTTCGTGCAGGTGCTGGGCAAGCTGCGCGCGGCCGGCGTCACCTCCGGCCACGATCTTGCATGGAAGGCGCTGGCCACGCGGATGCAGGCGCTTCCGCGCCTCCAGGTTGGCGAGTACGCGCTCGACCCGAGGCTGACGCCGCGCGCGATCATCGAGAAGCTGGTGCGCGGCGATGTCGTCCGTCACCGTTTCACGATCGTCGAAGGCTGGTCGATGCGCGATCTGCGTGCCGCCATCGACCGTGACGCCGTGCTCGACGACGATATCGCGTCGCTCGACGACGCCGGGCTGATGGCCGCACTCGGTCGCGCCGATGTGCCGGCCGAAGGCCGCTTTCTGCCGGAAACCTACCTGTTCACCCGCGGCGAGACCGCACTGTCGCTGCTCGACCAGGCCGCCGACGCGATGGATGTCGCACTCGCCGATGCGTGGAACGCGCGCAGTGCCGATACACCGCTCGAATCGCCGGAGCAATTGCTGACACTGGCCTCGATCATCGAGAAGGAAACCGGCAAGGCCAGCGAGCGTCCCGAGATCGCTGGCGTCTTCGTGCGCCGCCTGCGGCTCGGCATGAAGCTGCAGACCGACCCGACGGTGATCTACGGGCTCGGTACCGCGTTCGACGGCAACCTGCGCCGCGTCCATCTCCGTACCGACACGCCGTTCAACACCTACACGCGCTTCGGCCTGCCGCCGCACGCCATCGCCATGCCGGGGCGTGCCGCGTTGATGGCCGCGGCGCAGCCGCTGGAGGGCGAGACACTGTTCTTCGTCGCGCGCGGCGACGGCAGCCACCAGTTTTCCCGCACCTATGCCGAGCATCGCGCGGCCGTGGTGCGTTACCAGCTCGGCGGGCGCTGAGATGACGACGGCAGCATCGGCGGCACCGGGCGCGCGCCGCGGCGCGCTGATCAGCCTCGAAGGCGGCGAGGGTGCCGGCAAGACCACGGTGCTCGCTGCGCTGCGTGAGCGATTGGAAGCGCGCGGTCACCGCGTGGTCGGCACGCGCGAACCCGGCGGCACGCCGGCGGGCGAGGCGATCCGCGCCCTGCTTCTCGATCCCCGTCCGTGCGATGGTGGGCTGCCGCTGGTGCCGAATGCCGAGCTGCTGCTGATGTTCGCTTCGCGCGTACAACTGGTGGAGACCATCGTTGAACCGGCGCTGGCGCGCGGCGATACCGTGCTGGCCGATCGCTTCACCGATGCCAGCTTCGCCTACCAGGGCGGCGGTCGCGGTCTGCCGACGGGCGTGATCGCCGAACTCGAGCGCGCCTTCGTGCGCCGCCTGCCCGACTTCACCCTGCTGCTCGATCTCGACGTGCAGGCCGGCCTCGCCCGCGCGCGTTCGCGCGGCGCCCCGGCGGATCGGATCGAGCAGGAGCGCGACGATTTCTTCGAGCGTGTGCGGGGCGTCTATCGTGCGCGTGCCGCGGCGCAGCCGGAACGCATCAGCGTGGTCGATGCCGCGCCGCCGGTCGAGGCGGTGGTTCGCGCGGCCTGTGCCGCGCTCGATGGGTTCCTCGACCACTGGGGCAGCGCGTGAGCCTCGTCCCGGCAGCACTTGCACCGTGGCAACAGCAGCGGCTCGACACCGCGTTGGCGGCGTGGCGCGCCGGTCGCCTCGGTCATGCGCAGCTGCTCTGTGGCCCGGAGCAGCTCGGCAAGCGCGCCGTGGCCGATGCGCTGGTCGCACGCCTGCTGTGTGAGGCACCCCAGCACCTGCCGCCCTGTGGGCATTGCCGTGACTGCACGCTGCGGGTGGCCGGCACGCATCCCGACTTCCGCCTCCTGACCTTCGAGGAAGTGCCGAAGTCGAGCCCGCCGCGGTTGCGCACCGAGATCGTCGTCGACCAGGTCCGCGACGTGATCGGCTCGATGCAGCTGACCGCGCAGCGCGGGGGTGCCCAGATCGTGCTGATCGACCCGGCCGATGCGCTGAACAAAGCCGCCGCCAACGCCCTGCTGAAGACGCTGGAAGAGCCCGTCGGCAACCGTTTCCTGCTGCTGGTCAGCGCGGCACCGCAGGATCTCCCGGCCACCATCCGCAGCCGCTGCCAGCGCATCGAGTTCGTCGTGCCGGAGCGCGAATCGGCGCGGGCATGGCTGGCGGCGCAGGGGCATCCCGGCGCGCGCGCCACGGAGGCCCTCGAGGCGGCGCAGGGCCACCCCGGGCTCGCCGATGCCTGGCTGCGCGCCGGGCACCTCGCGCTGCGCGAGACCACGTTGAAGGAGCTGGCTGGCGTGGCCCGCGGCGTGCTGGCACCGCTCGGCGTGGCGCAGGCCTGGATGGCCGATACCGATGTCGCGGCGCTGCGCCTGCGCTTCGTCGCCGATGCCGCCGTCGCGCTCGCCCGCCACGGGGCCGGGGTTGGGGCCGCGCCGGTGGCCGGATTGACCGCGCCAGCGGATACCGACAAGCTGGCGGCGTGGTTTGACCAGCTGAATCGCCTGCGCCCGCAGTTGACCGCACCGCTCAGGCACGAACTCGCGCTCGCGGGTCTGCTCGCCGAGTGGCGCGGCCTGATGGCGACAACGGAGACACGTCGATGATCGGAGCCAGTGGCGCCCGCCAGGGCATTCTCTCGCTTGCCATCAAGGACAAGCCCTCGCTGCATTCGGCCTACATGTCCTTTCTGCGCGGTGGCGGGCTGTTCGTGCCCACCACCCGCCGCTACCAGATCGGCGACGAGGTGTTCCTGCTGCTGAACCTGATGGACGACAAGGATCGCCTGCCCGTCGCCGGCAAGGTCGTCTGGATCACGCCCACCGGTGCGCAGGGTGGCCGCGCGCCGGGCATCGGCGTGCAGTTCGCCGAGACGCCGGAAGCCGAGACGGTGAAGGGCAAGATCGAAACCCACCTCGCCGGCATCATCGATTCCGACAAACCCACCGCGACCATGTGACCTGCGCCTGCTGGCGGCGGCGCGTTCAGCGCGAGAGGTAGGGTTCGAGCAGAACGAACGCGGCGATGATGATCACGATCATCATCAGCAGGATCGTCCGCAGCCGGTTGATGTTCACGCGTCCCTTCCGGGCGTCGTCGTCGCCTGCCCGGGTGCGCAATTCGGCGGGCAGGTAACTCTCGCGCTGGCTCGGTTCCATCAGGCCGGCCTCGCGCAGCAGCCGCCGCGCCTCCGGCAGGTCGCTGTTGTGGGTCACGAAGAGCACCGCCGCCTTCGCCGAATCCGGGCTCTCGCGGTAGCTGAAGCTGCGACGGCGCGCGCCCTTGTACGAGCGGCCATTCTGGATGCTGGTTTCGATGCCGGCCCCGTCAAGCAGCTTCGCCGCGCCCTCGACCTGCTCGACCCTGAGCGAGCGATAGACTTCGCGCATCAGTGTTCCTCGCCAATCACGCGGATCATGCCTTCCTGGGCCGTGGACGCCACGAGATGGCCATCGCGGGTATGGATGCTGCCGCGTGCGAGACCGCGCGCGCCCTGCGCGGTGGGGCTGTCGAGGGCGTAGAGCAGCCAGTCGTCGACGCGGAACGGCCGATGGAACCACATCGCGTGGTCGATCGAGGCCATCTGCACATCGGGGTGGTAGTAGCTGATGCCGTGCGGCAGGGTGGTGGTGCCGAGCAGATGGAAGTCCGAGGCGTAGGCCAGCAGGGCGCGGTGCAGCAGCGGCGCGTCGTCGACGCGATCCACCAGCCGGAACCAGACCTGCTGATAGGGCGGCCGCTTCGGTGGCTTGAGATCGTCGCGCGGGTAGACCGGTCGCACCTCGAACGGCAACTGGCGCGACAGCCAGCGCTGCATCATCGGTGGCAGCTTGTCGAGCACGTCCGGCGTTGGCACGGCGATCGGTTCGAGGTCTTCGGGCGCGGGCACCTGCGGCATCGTGATCTGGTGCTCGACGCCGTCCTCCTCGATGTGGAACGAACTGGCGAACACGCAGATCGGCTGGCCATGCTGGATCGCGGTGACACGGCGCGTGCTGAAACTGCGGCCGTCGCGCGTGCGGTCGACCGAATAGACGATCGGCGCCTCGATGTCGCCGGGGCGCAGGAAGTAGGCGTGCAGCGAATGCACGTGGCGCGCGGCGTCGACGGTGGCCTGCGCGGCGGCCAGCGCCTGCCCCATCACCTGTCCGCCGAACACGAACTTGGTGCCGATGTCGCGGCTCTGGCCACGGTAGAGGTTGTCCTCGATGCGTTCGAGCTGCAGCAATTGGACGAGGTCGGCGACGACGGGGTGGCTCATGGCGGGCAGAGGCTTCGAAGTGCGCGCCAGCGCGCGGGGCAGGGCGTGGAGTATAGCGATGGGCTTTCGAGAGGCGGCTCAACGCCGGGGGGCGTGGCGCGGCGTCTCAGGGCCTCAGTCG
>DMHI01000197.1:0-5882 GCA_003449515.1 Lysobacteraceae bacterium
TGAAGGGCGATGCGCACGGAAGGCGGCATCGGACATCCGGCAGGAGCGCGTCACGCGCGTCGAAGTCTCCCTACGGCGGCGTCACCCGCATCAGGTTCGAAGGGTCTCTCTCAGCCCGCTGACGGGCACCCCTGCTTCCGGTGCGCATTAAAGCGCGAAAGCGCGGGGCGCGCCATGACGGCCGCCCCGCCAGCGAACCGTCGTGCGCTGGATGCGGCTCCGCGCGGAACTCAGTATCGCGGCGCCGGCTCGGGGGCCTTGATGCGGAACCACGCGGCGTACAGCGCCGGCAGGAACATCAGGGTGAGCGCGGTGCCGACGATCAGGCCGCCCATGATCGCGACGGCCATCGGGCCGAAGAACACACTGCGCGACAGCGGAATCATCGCCAGTACCGCGGTCAAGGCGGTCAGCACGATCGGCCGGAAGCGCCGCACCGTGGCGCCAACCACCGCATCGAACGGCGTCTGGCCGGCACCGATGTCGTGCTCGATCTGGTCGACGAGGATCACCGAGTTGCGCATGATCATTCCCGACAGCGCGATGGTGCCGAGCATCGCCACGAAACCGAACGGCACCTGCGGGATCAGCATGAACCACACCACGCCGATCATGCCGAGCGGCGCCGTGAGCAGCACGATCACGCTGCGCGAGAAGCACTTGAGCTGCAGCATCAGCAGCGTCACCACGACAAACAGGAACAGCGGCATGCCGGCCGCCACCGACTTGCCGCCCTTGGCCGATTCCTCGACCGCGCCGCCGGTTTCGAGCCGGTAGGCCGGCGGCAACGCGGCGCGGATCTCCTCCAGGGCGGGAAGAATCTGGTTCGTCACCGTCGGCGGCGTCACCTCGCCCGCGACATCGGCGCGGATCGTCACCGTCGGCAGGCGGTTGCGGTGCCAGATGATGCCGGGCTCGAACCCGTGCTCGATCCGCGCGATCTGCGACAGCGGCACGCTCTTGCCGCTGGCCGTCGGCACCGCCAGCGAGCCCAGCAGCGACAGCCGCGTGCGCTCCTCCTCGGGGCCGCGCAGCAGGATGCCGATCAGCTCGTTGCCCTCGCGGTACGTGCTCACCGCCGTGCCCGAGAGCGAGCCCTGCAGGAAGGCCGCCACCTGCGCCGAACTCACGCCGAGCGCGCGGGCGCGGTCCTGGTCGATCTCGAGGCGCACGACCTTGCTCGGTTCGTCCCAGTCGAGGTTGACGTTGCGGGTGTGCGGGTTGGCCAGCACCCTGGTCTTGACCTCGCGGGCGATGCGCAGCACCTCGTCGGGATGTTCGCCCGAGACCCGGAACTGCACCGGGAAGCCCACCGGCGGCCCGTTCTCCAGCCGCGTGACCCGGCCTTGCAGATCGCTGAACTCGGTGTCGAGCACGCCCTGCAGCCAGGCCTTCACCTCCTCGCGGGTGTCGATATCCGGCGTGATCAGCACGAACTGCGCGAAGTTGGCCTGCGGCAGCTTCTGGTCCATCGGCAGGTAGAAGCGCGGCGATCCGGCGCCGACGTAGCCGACGAAACTCTCGACGCCCTCGTGGCCCTCCAGCCGGGCCTCGAGGCGCTTCGCCGCGGCCTCGGTCGCGGCCAGTGAACTGCCCTCGGCGAGTTCGAGATCGACCATCAGCTCCAGCCGCGTCGACGACGGGAAGAACTGCTGCGGCACGAAACGGAACATCGCCATCGACACCACGAAGGCCAGCACCGTCACCACGATCACGGTCCGGCGATGGCGCACGCACCAGGCAACCAGTTCGCGGAAGCGCGCGTAGAACGGCGTGTCGTAGGGGTTGTCGTGATACCCGGTGTCCGGCTTGACCCAGGCGGCGAGCGTGGGCGGCAGTCGCCTCGCCAGCGCCTTGCGCACGGCACCGCTGAATCCGCCCCCGTGGCTGGCGAGCATCCGCTCGCGGTCGGGCAGCAGCTTGTCGCCCAGATAGGGAATGAACACCACGGCGACGATCCACGACAGCACCAGCGCCATCACCACGACCTGGAAGAGCGAGCGCGTGTACTCGCCGGTTGCCGAAGCCGCCGTGGCGATCGGCAGGAAGCCGGCGGCGGTGATCAGCGTGCCGGTGAGCATCGGGAACGCGGTGCTGCGGTAGGCGAAGGCCGCCGCTTCGAGCCGGCCGAGGCCCTCCTCCATCTTCACCTGCATCATCTCGATGGCGATGATGGCGTCGTCAACCAGCAGGCCGAGAGCGAGAATCAACGCGCCGAGCGAGATCTTGTGCAGGCCGATGCCGAAGAAGTGCATGCCGGCGAAGGTCGCCGCCAGCACCAGCGGGATCGACAGCGCGACGACGAGCCCGGAGCGCCAGCCGAGACTCAGGAAGCTGACCAGCAGCACGATGGCGACCGCCTCGGCCAGCACCTTGATGAATTCCCCGACCGAGGCGCGTACCGCCGCCGGCTGGTCGCTCACTTTATCCAGCGTCATGCCCGCCGGCAGGGTCTGCTGGATGCGCGCGAACTCGGCCTGCAGGCGCTCGCCGAGATCGATGATGTCGCCGCCCTTGCGCATCGACACGCCGATGCCGATGGCATCACGGCCCATGAAGCGCATCCGCGGCGCGGCCGGATCGACGAAGCCGCGCTTCACCTCGGCCACGTCCTGCAGACGGAAGGTGCGATCGCCGACGCGGATCGGAAACTGCCGCACCGCCTCGACCGAGTCGAAGGCACCGGACACGCGCAGCTTGACTCGATCGGTCGGCGTCTCGAAGAAGCTCGCAGCGACCATCGCGTTCTGCTCGTCGATGGCCTGCTGCACGGCCTGCAAGGGGATGCCGAGCGTGGCGAGCTTGGTGTTGGACAGCTCGATCCAGATCCTCTCGTCCTGCAATCCGATCAGTTCGACCTTGGCGACGTCGGGCACGCGGTGCAGTTCGAGCTCGATGCGCTCGGCGTAGTCCTTCAGCGTGGCATAGTCGAGGCCGTCGGCCTGCAGCGCGTAGATGTTGCCGAAGGTGTCGCCGAACTCGTCGTTGAAGAACGGCCCGATCACGCCGGCGGGCAGCGTGTGGCGGATGTCGCCGATCTTCTTGCGCGCCTGGTACCAGAGCTCGGGCAGCTCGGCGGAGCGCATCGAGTCCTTCGACATGAACATCACCAGCGATTCGCCGGAGCGCGAGTACGAGCGGATGAACTCGTACTGCCCGGTTTCCATCAGCTCCTTCTCGATGCGGTCGGTGACCTGTGCCGCCACCTGCTCGGCGGTGGCGCCGGGCCACATCGTCTGCACGACCATGATCTTGAAGGTGAAGGGCGGGTCTTCCGACTGCCCGAGGCGCGCGTAGCTGAAGGCACCGACGATCGCCAGCACGACCATCGCGTAGACCACGAGGGCGCGGTTCTTCAGCGCCCACGCCGAGAGGTTGAAGGACGACGACATCGGCACTTACCCGGCGCTGGCGGCGTCGGACCCGCTGCCCGCGGGCGCGACCTGGACCGGCCGGTTGCCGCGATCCACCGGCTTCACCGGCTCGTCCTCGCGCAGCAGGTGGACGCCGCTGATCACCACCCAGTCGTCGGCGGCGAGACCCGACAGCACCGGCACCTCGCTCTCGCCGAAGGGCCCGGTCTGCACCGGCACCGGCACGGCGCGGTCGCCACGCAGGACCCACACGGTCGGCCTGCCCGCGCGCTCGGTCAAGGCCGAGAGCGGCACCGACAGCGCGGCCACATCGGCGTTGGCGACATAGGCGCGCGCACTCTGGCCCAACTCGACAGCCACGCCCTCCGGCAGCGTCAGGCTCACCCGCGCGGCGAAGGTGCGGGCCTGCGCGTCGGCCGCCGGCGCGATCTCGCGGATCACACCCGGCACGCGCCGCCCCGGCGCGGCCCAGAGTTCGACCAGCACCTCACGGCCCACGGCGAAACGGCCCACGTCCGACTCCGGCAGGGCGATCGCCAGCTCGCGCTCGCCGTCCTCGGCGAGGCCGAAGGCCATCTGCCCGGCGGCGACCACCTGCCCGGCCTCGATCCCGCGCAACGCGATCACGCCAGCGGCGGGCGCGCGCAGCACACCGTAGGCGGCCTGGTTGCCGGCCACGTCGCGCTGGGCTTCGGCCTGCGCCACCCGCGAGTTGGCGGCGTCGAGCGCGCTCTGGCGCGCGTCGAGCAGCGAGCGGCTGACCAGTTGTCGTTCGAACAGCACCGCGACGCGCTCGAACTCGGCCGCGGCCAGCCGCGCATCGGCCTGCGCCGCCGTGAGCTGGGCCTTCGCGGCCTGGCGATTCAGCTCGAAATCCTGCGCATCGAGTTCGGCCAACGGCTGGCCCTCGACGACCCGATCACCGACGTCGACGAGGCGCTTGGCCACCTTGCCGCCGACACGGAAGGCCAGCGGCGTCTCGTGGCGGGCACGCACTTCGCCGGCGAAGGCCTGCACCGCGCCGGCCGCCGGCGCCGGCTGCTGTACCAGCACCGGGCGCGCCGCTGGCGCGGCCTCGTCGCCGCTGCCGCAGGCGGCCAGCGGCAGCGCCAGTGCCAGCAGGGACAACACGGCAAGTGCCCGCCGCGACCGGCAGAGCAGGGAAACGGCAGCGGTCGGGCCGGCGCGCATGGGACACCACGATTCATGAACTGGCCGGTATGGTATATTTCACGAACCCGAGAGTTCAATAAATGCCGCGTGACGAATCGCCCACCGTGAACGCCCCCGCCCGCCCCGCCGCCGGACGACCGAAAGACCCCGGCAAGCGCGCGGCACTGGTCGAGGCGGCCGGCACGCTGTTCTGCCGGCACGGCTTCGAGGCGGTCAGCCTCGATGCCATCGCCCAGGCGGCCGGCGTCTCCAAGCTGACGATCTACAGCCACTTCGGCGACAAGGAAGGCCTGTTCACCGCGGCGGTGGAGGCGCGCTGCGAGGCGCAACTGCCGCACGGCCTGTTCGAACTGCCGGCCAACCTGCCGGTGGCCGAGGCCCTGCGGCAGATCGGCCGCGGCTTCTGCGAGCTCGTCTACAGCGACGATGCGGTGCAACTGATGCGCACCATGGCGGCGCAGGCCGGGCATTCGACCCGGCTGGCGCGGCTCTATTTCGAGGCCGGCCCGCGGCGCGCGCTGCGGGAGATGGAGGGCTTTCTGACGCTGGCCCGCGAACGCGGCGAGCTGGGCGTCGACGATGTGCGCCTCGCCGCCGCGCAGTTCTTCGCCCTGCTGAATGGCGTGACGCACATGCGCCTGCTGATCGGGCTCGAACCGGCACCCGATGCCGCCGCGCGCGCCGCCCACGCCGATCGCTGCGTCGCCCTGTTCCTGCGCGCCCATCCCCCTCGGAGCCGGGGTGGACAAACCCGACCATGACCGCGGTCGCGGTGACCTTCGTCACTGCCAGGACCGCGCGGCTTGCGGCAGTGTGCGCATCGTCAGCGCGCCGCCCCCCTTACAATGGGCGATTCCGAACCGAGAGCCCGCCATGCCGATCGACTTCAATCAGGCCCGCCATGCGATGGTGGAGCAGCAGGTCCGCCCCTGGGAGGTGCTGGACCGCCGCGTGCTCGACGTGCTTGGCGAGGTCAAGCGCGAAGACTTCGTGCCGGTGCGCCATCGCAAGCTCGCCTTCGCCGACCTGGCGTTGCCGCTCGCGCACGGTGAATCGATGTTCAAGCCGGTGCTGGAAGGCCGCCTGCTGCAGGCGCTCGATCTCGGCGCCACCGACGAGGTGCTGGAAATCGGCGCCGGCAGCGGCTTCCTCACCGCCTGCATCGCCCGCCTCGCCCGCGCCGTGCACGCGATCGAGCAGCATGCCGATTTTGTGACCGAGGCGCAGCGCCGGCTCGATGCCGCCGAGGTTGCCAATGCGCGGCTGGAGCACGCCGATGCCGCCCACTGGAGCACCACGCAACGCTTCGACGCGATCCTGCTGGGCGGTGCCGTG
>DMHI01000197.1:6231-6354 GCA_003449515.1 Lysobacteraceae bacterium
CCGCGCTGCCCGAGCGTTTTCTCGGCTGGCTGAAGCCCGGTGGCCGGCTGGTCGCCGTGCGCGGCCTGGCGCCGGTGCAGGAAGCGGTCTGCGCCCACGTCGAGGCCGGCGGCCTGCGCGTCG
>DMHI01000197.1:6696-6931 GCA_003449515.1 Lysobacteraceae bacterium
AGAGCCTGTTCGAAACCGACATCCCCTACCTGCGCGGCTTCGCTCCGCAGGCCCGCTTCACCCTCTGAGCCCACGTCACGAAGGAAGCCCCATGCACCTGCGTCCCCTCGCCATCGCCCTGCTCGTCGCCGGCCTTGCCGCACCGGCGGGCGCCGCCGACCTGCTCGAGGCCTACGAGTTGGCGCGTCAGGGCGACCCGCAGCTCGCCGCCGCCGAAGCACGCGCCGCCGCCGCC
>DMHI01000037.1:0-624 GCA_003449515.1 Lysobacteraceae bacterium
TTCAAGCGCGCCAAGCACCAGCGCATCGACTTCGCGCTGGAGGGTGGCGGTATCGAGACCGACGGCGACGGCACCCTGCTCACCACCTGGCGGTGCCTGCACGAACGCCACCCGGGCCTCACGCGGCAGGAAATCTCCTGGCAATTGGAGAACGCGCTGCAGCAGCAGCGCGTGCTGTGGCTCGACCACGGCGCGCTCGAAGGCGACGACACCGACGCGCACATCGACACGCTGGCCCGCTTCGCCGCGCGCGATGCCATCGCCTACCAGAGCTGCGACGACCCGGCCGATTCGCATTACAACGGCCTGCAGGCCATGGCCGCCGAGCTCGCCGCGCTGCGCACCACGGCGAACAAGCCGTACCGCCTGTACCCGCTGCCCTGGGCGCGGCCGATCATCGACGAGGGCCGTCGGCTCGCGGCGAGTTACGCGAACTTCCTGATCATCAACGGCGCGGTGCTGATGCCGGCCTACGGCGACAGGATGGATGCCGCCGCCGCCGTGAGCTTGAGCAACGCCTTCCCGAACCACGCCATCGTGCCGGTGCCCTGCCGCCCGCTGATCTGGCAGAACGGCAGCCTGCACTGCATCACCATGCAACTGCCTGCCGGTCTGCTGGCCTGA
>DMHI01000037.1:1023-12341 GCA_003449515.1 Lysobacteraceae bacterium
GAGTTCAACCAGGGCGACGCCGAACCCAACCTCGCGCGCATCGAGCAGCGCGTCGCCGAAGCCGCCGCCGGCGGCGCCAAGCTCGTGCTGCTGCAGGAACTGCACAACGGGCCGTACTTCTGCCAGCACCAGAGCGTCGACGAGTTCGACCGCGCCGAAGCGATTCCCGGCCCGAGCACCGAGCGCCTGTCGCGGCTGGCGAAGCAGCACGGCGTGGTGCTGGTCGCGTCGCTGTTCGAACGTCGCGCGCCGGGCCTCGCGCACAACACCGCCGTGGTGTTCGACGCCGACGGCAGCTTCCGCGGCAAGTACCGGAAGATGCACATCCCCGACGACCCGGGCTTCAACGAGAAGTTCTACTTCACGCCCGGCGACCTCGGCTTCACCCCGATCGACACCTCGGTGGGCCGCCTCGGCGTGCTCGTCTGCTGGGACCAGTGGTACCCGGAAGCCGCGCGCCTGATGGCGCTGGCCGGCGCCGACCTGCTGCTCTACCCGACCGCCATCGGCTGGGATCCGCGCGACACCGATGCGGAGAAGGAGCGCCAGCGCGTGGCTTGGATCCTCTCGCACCGCGGCCACGCCGTGGCCAACGGCCTGCCGGTGCTCACCTGCAACCGCACCGGCTTCGAGGCCTCGCCGCTCGCGCGCGAAGGCAGCGACGCCAGCCCCGGCATCCAGTTCTGGGGCTCGAGTGCGGTGTTCGGCCCACAGGGCGAAGTGCTCGCCGAAGCCTCGCGCGATGCCGCCGAGGTGCTGTTCTGCGAGATCGATCTTGCACGCGGTGAAGCGGTGCGGCGGATCTGGCCCTTCCTGCGCGACCGCCGCATCGACGCCTACGGCGATCTGACCAGACGTTTCCGCGATTGAGCGCACGATCATCCCCGCCATCACGCGATCGCGCCTCGCGCCCACGGACATTCCCTTGAACGATCACGCTCTGCCGGCCGCCTTGGCCGACCAGCCGCACGCCCGCATCGAGCGCGACGGCGTGCGCTACACCCTGCTCGGCACCGCGCACGTCTCGAAGGAAAGCGTGGCGGCGGTCGAAGCCGCTCTCGCCAGCGCGGCTTTCGACGTTGTCGCGGTCGAACTCGACCCGGCGCGGCATCGCGCACTCACCGATCCCGAGGCCTTCACCAAGCTCGATCTTGTGGCAGCGATCAAGTCGGGAAAAGCCGGCCTGCTCGCGGCGAATCTGGCGCTCGCGGCCTACCAGCGCCGCCTCGCCGAGCAGATCGGCGTCGAGCCCGGTGCCGAACTGAAGGCCGCCGCCGTCGGCGCCATCGAGCGGAACCTGCCGCTGGCCCTGATCGATCGCGACATCGGCCTGACCTTCCGGCGGGCGTGGTCGCGCCTCGGCTTCTGGAAGCGATCGATGCTGGGAGCCGGGCTGCTCACCAGCCTGATCGTCGACGAGAAGGTGGACGACGACGCCATCGAACGCCTGAAGGAAGGCGATGTTCTCGAGGCCAGCTTCGCCGAGTTCGCCGGCTCGAGCCCCGAGATCTTCGAAGCCGTCATCGCCGAGCGCGACCGCTACATGGCCGCCAAGCTGCGCGAGACCGGCGCGGCACATCCCGGCAAGCATGTGCTCGCCGTGGTGGGTGCCGGGCACCTCGCCGGCCTCAAGGCCGCGCTCGCATCGGGCCACGAGGCGCCGGCAGCGCAGATCGCCCGTCTGGAAACGCTGCCGACGGACAGCGGCCTGCCGTGGTTCACCATCGTGCTGGTCAGCCTGCTGCTGGGCGGCTTCGCCTACGGCTGGCAGCAGGGCGGCATCGAGACCGGCGGTCTGGTGCTGCTGCACTGGGCCGCGGTCACGGCCGTTGGCGGCGCGCTGGGCTGCCTCGCGGCCGGCGGCCATCCCTTGAGCATCGTCGCTGCCGCAGTGGCCTCGCCGATCACGCCCCTGCACCCGGCGCTGGGCTCGGGCACCGTCAGCGCGCTGGTCGAGGCCTGGGTGCGCAAGCCGGACTACGCCGACTTCCTCGCCCTGCGCAATGACACGCGGACGGTCATCGGCTGGTGGAGAAACCGCGTCGCCCGCACGCTGCTGAATTTCTTCCTGACCTCGCTCGGCACGGTGCTGGCCATGTGGGCCGCCGGCGCGGGGATCGTCGCCAAGCTCATTTGACGACTCCAGCGCACTGCGGTGAACTCGGAGCCTCCGCCTTCGAGTCGCGTGCGTGTCCGATTCCGTCGCCCTGCCCCAGTGGAAACGCGCCGTCCTCAAGGTCGGCAGCAACCTGATCGCGCCCGGCGGCGAGCGGCTGTCGACCCGCCACCTGCTGTCGATCGCGCGTTTCATCGCCGAAGCGCGCGCGCAGGGCCGCGAGATCGTGCTGGTGTCATCGGGCGCGGTAGCGGCCGGACGCGCGGTGCTCGGCGCGCTGGGGGGCGGCGCACCACTCGCCGGGGTGGCGGCTGCGCGCAGCGCTTCGACCGCGTCGATGCCGGCGCGGCAGGCGCTGGCCGCCATCGGCCAACCACGCATGGTCGAGGCCTGGGCGCGCCTGCTCGATGGCCCCTGCGCGCAGGTGCTGCTGGCCTTCGACGACCTGCAGAACCGCCGCCGCTTCGTCAACGCCAAGAACACCCTGCGCGAGCTGCTGCACGCCGGCGTGCTGCCGATCATCAACGAGAACGATTCGGTGGCCGTCGACGAGCTGCGTCTCGGCGACAACGACAACCTCGCCGCCCACGTCGCCGTGCTGGTCGAGGCCGACCTGCTGCTGATCCTCTCCGACATCGACGGTCTGTTCGACGCCGACCCGCGCGCCGTGCCGGGCGCGCAGCGCATCCCGCGCGTTGCCGCCATCGACGAGGCCGTGTTCGCACTGGCCGGCGGCGCGGGCTCGAGCGTGGGCACCGGCGGCATGCGCACCAAGCTCGAGGCCGCAGCGAAGGCCACGGCACGCGGTATTCCCACCGTCATCGTGCACGGCGGCAAGGCGGCGGCACTCGAGGCGCTGGGCCGCGGCGAGTGTCCGGGCACGCTGTTCGAGGCCGCAACCACGCCGGCCAGCGCGAAAGACCACTGGATGCGCCACGCCCTGGCCAGCCAGGGGCAGGTGCGCGTCGATACCGGCGCGCTGCGGGCGCTGAAGGAACGCGGTGCCTCCCTGCTGCCCGCCGGCGTGCGCAGCGTGGAGGGCGCGTTCAAGGCGGGCGATGCCATCGAAGTGCTCGCCGAAGGCGAAGCGCGCGCCTTCGCCAAGGGCATCGCGCAGTACGATGCCAGCGAGCTGCGCCGCATCCTCGGCAGGCCCAGCGCCGAACTGCCGGCGCTGCTGGGCTACGAAGGCCCGGAAACCGTGATCCACCGCGACGACCTGGTGCTGCTGTGACCCCCGACGACATCGCCCTGATCCGCCGCTGCGCCGAAGCCTCGCGCGCCGCCGCGCGCCGCCTCGCTGCTACCGATGCGGCGAGGCGCAGCAGCGCCCTGGAGGCCATCGCCTCGGCGCTGGCGCAACGCGAGGCCGAGGTGCTCGCCGCGAACGCGCTCGACATCGACGCTGCGGCATCGCAAGGCCTCTCCGCCGCGATGCAGGACCGCCTGCGCCTCGATCCGCTGCGCTTCGCCGCGCTGGTGGCTGCGGTGCGCGCCGTGAACGCGCTGCCCGATCCGCTCGGCGAGATCGAGTGGCAGGCGCCACGCGCGGATGGCCTTCAGATCGGCCGTCTGCGCGCGCCGCTCGGCGCGATCGCGATGATCTACGAATCCCGCCCCAACGTGACCGTCGACGCCGCCGTGCTGTGCCTGAAGTCCGGCAATGCCTGCGTGCTGCGCGGCGGGCGCGAGGCCGCGCACAGCAATGCCGCGCTGATCGCGGCCGTGCAGGCCGGCCTGCGCGACGCCGGCCTGCCGGCCGAGGCCGCCGTGCTGGTGCCGGTGTTCGACCGCGCCGCCATCGCGGAACTGCTGCGGCACGACGACTGCCTCGCCCTCGTGATCCCGCGCGGCGGCGAGGGGCTGATCCGCCATGTGGCGGCGGTGAGCCGGGTGCCGGTGATCCGCCACTACAAGGGCGTCTGCCACCTCTACGTGGAGGCCAGCGCCGATCTCGATGCCGCGCTGCGTCTCGCCATCGACGGCAAGTGCGCGCGGCCCTCGGCCTGCAACGCGCTGGAGACGCTGCTGGTCGAGGCGACGGTCGCAGCGGCCTTCCTCCCGCGCTTGGGCGAGGCCTTGCGTGCGCGCGGCGTGCGCTTTCGTGCCTGCCCGCAGGCGCAGCTGCTGCTGCCCGGTGCCGAGCCGGCGACCGCCGACGACTGGGATGCCGAGTACCTCGACCTCGTGCTCGCGGTGAAAGTCGTCGACGGCTTCGACGCCGCGCTGGCCCATATCGCCGCGCACGGCTCGCAGCACACCGAAGCCATCGCCACCGGCGACGCCACGCTCGCTGCCCGCTTCCAACGCGAGGTGGATGCCTCGGCGGTGATGGTCAATGCGTCGACGCGCTTCAACGATGGCGGCGAACTCGGGCTCGGCGCCGAGATCGGCATTTCGACCAGCAAGCTCCACGCCTACGGCCCGATGGGCCTCGATTCGCTCACCACCCGGAAGTGGGTGGTGCGCGGCACTGGCCACACCCGCGCCCGGGTGGACTGAGGCGCGGCACAGGCCGGCGCCGGTCGCCCGGCACCCCGGGCTCAGTGCGCGGCACCGACCGCGCGAAGGCCAGCCCGCTCGCGTGCGCGACGGAACGCCGCACCCGACCAGTTCCCGACATCGTCGAGGATGGCGTAGATGGTGGGCAGGAAGACCAGACTCACCACGGTCGAGAAGAGCAGTCCGCCGACGATGGCGCGCGCCATCGGGTAGTAGGCCGGGCCGTCGCCGCCGATCTGCGCCCCGCCCAGGGTCAGCGGCAGCATCCCGAGGATGGTGGTGCCCATCGTCATCAGGATCGGACGCAGGCGCTCACGGCTGCCTTGCACCAGCGCATCGAGCCGTGCCATGCCATCGCGGCGGAGATTGTTGATGTGCTCGATCATCACGATCCCGTTGTTCACCACCACGCCCATCAGCACGAGGATGCCGATCGCCGACATGATGGTGAAGGTGGTGCCGGTGATCACGAAGAACCAGAACACGCCGAACGCCGAGAACACGATGCCGCTCATGATCGCCAGCGGGTACAGCATCGACTCGAACAGCGCCGCCATGACGATGAAGATCATGATGATGGCGATGATGGTGTTGATGCCCATCTGCCGCCCGGCGTCGTCGTTGCGCTGGAAGTCGCCACCGAAGCTGTAGCCGTAGCCGGGCGGGAACGTGACCTGCGAGAGCACCTCGCCCATCGCGCGGCGCGCGTCCTCGTTGGTCTGGTCCTCGGCGAGGTTGGCCACGAAGGTCAGCGAGGTGCGGCGGTTCTCGCGGCTGATCTGCCCCGGCCCCTGCACCACCCGCACGTCGACCATCGACATCAGCGGTACGCGCGCGCCATCGGCACGGGTCAGCACCAGCGACGACAGGTTGTCGACACTGAACTGTTCGGCACCGGCGAAACGGGCCCACACCGGCACCTCGTCGCCACCGCGGCGGAACTCGCGCAGCGGGGTTCCGCGCAGGGCGATGCCGATGTACTGCGCCACATCCTGTGCGGAGAAGCCGTATGCCGCCGCGCGGGCGCGGTCGACACTCACCTGCACCTCGCTGTTCTCGTCGCCGGTATCGATCCGCACATCGCGCAGTTCCGGGCGCTGCGCCAGCACCGGGAGGATGTCCTCGGCGAGCGCCATCAGCTCCTCGTTGGAGTCGCCAGTCAACGATACGCGAACGCCCTGGTTCTGTCCGCCGCCGCCACCACCACCGGGACCGCCGGAGCCCTCGATGCCGATCTCGGCCAGCGCCGACTTCGGCAGCAGCTCGCGGATCTTCTTCTGGATCTCCTCGGTGGGCAGGAGGTCGCCCTCGCTCACCAGCGCAACGTCGATGCCGCCCCAACCGCGCTCGCTGTACACGGTGTAGATCTGCTCGATCTGCAGCTCCTCGCGCCGCGCATCGAGCAGTTCCTCGACCTTGAGCATCTCGCCCAGCATCTCCTCGAGGCTGTACGAGCCGCGCCAGTCGAAATAGATGTCGATTTCGCGGCCCTCGTCCTCCGCGAACATGTCGAACTTCATCAGGCCGGTCGCCGCCGGAACGACGCTGAGGGCGACGATCAGCGTGATGCCGGCCACCGACCAGCCGCGATGCTCGAGGCTCCAGCGCAGGCCGCGCGCGTAGCGGTCGGAAAGCCGCGCGACGAATCCCGAATGCGCCAGCGACTCCGGCGGCGTGGCGATGCGCGCCGAGATCATCGGGATCAGGCTCACCGCCACCAGCCAGGATGCCAGCAGCGCGATGGTGATCGTCACCGCCACCTGGCCGAGGAAGATGCTGATCTGGTTGACCTCGCCGAACAGATTGGGCACGAACACGATGATGCTGGTCAGGGTGCCGGCGCTGATGGCGAGCTGCACGCTGCGCGTGCCCTCGATCGCCGCCCGGTACGGATCGCCCGGAAACTTCGTGCGGTACTGGTGGATGCTCTCGACCACCACCACGGCGTTGTCCACCAGCATGCCAAGGCCGAGCAGCAGGCCCATCATGGTCAGCACGTTGAGTGTGAAGCCCATGAAGAACATGATGCCGAGGGTCATCACGATGCAGATCGGAATCGCAAGCGCGACCATCAGCGTGCTGGGCCAGTGGCGCAGGAAGTAGAACAGGATGAACACCGACAGCAGACAGCCGATGATGCCGGCCTCGGTGAGTTCGGCCAGCGAGGCCTTCACGCTCTCGGCCTGGTCGTCGGCCACCAGCATCCCGATTCCCTCGAGCTCGGGAAGCACCTCGATCGCGGCGATTTCGTCCATGACCCGGCGCGACATCTCGACGAGGTTGGCGTCGGCCTCGCGCATGATGTCGATGCCGACCGCCGGCCGGCCGTCGAGGCGACGGCCGACATCGGCGCGCTGCGCCTTGAGCACCACGTCGGCGATGTCGTCGAGGCGCAGGCCGGCATCGTTGATCACGAGGTTCCTCAGTTCATCGAGGTCGCGGATCTCGCCCACCGGCTGCACGCGCAGGCGCCTCATGCCGTCGTCGATGCTGCCGGCCGAGACCGAGAAGTTCACGTCGCGCAGGCGCATCGCGAGATCGTTCAGCGCGATGTTGTGGGCACCGAGGCGGACCGGGTCAATCGCGATCTCGACCTCGGGAGGCTGGACACCGACGATGTCGACCCGCGCAACGCCGGGGATGCGCTCGATGCGGCGCTTGAAGACCCGTTCCAGCATCGCGTATTCGGTGCGCAGATCGCGGTCGCTGGCGAAGCGCAGCCGCATCACCGGCTCGTCGGTGGTTGACCACTTGAAGACGAAGTAGCGTTGGAAATCGTCGGGCAGCTCGGCGCGGATGGCGTCGATGCGGTCGCGCGCCTCGCTGGCGGCGATGTTGATGTTGCGGCTCCAGTCGCTGAACTCGATGAACACGCCACCGCCGCCGTCGCGCGCATTCGACCACATGTTGCGGACGCCGGTCAGGGTGGCCAGCGCCTCTTCCGCCGGGCGCACGATGGTCCGCTCCACTTCCTCGGGCGACGATCCCGGATACGGCAGTTCGATGTAGAGGAAGGGCGCGGTGACGGCAGGGAACTGTTCGAGCGGCAGCCGGAACGCCGCGATGATGCCGAGCACCATCAGCGAGACGTAGAACATCACCGCCGTAATCGGGCGACGCAGGCTCAACTCGGCGAGGTTCATGCCCGGCTCTCCCCGAACATCCGCCCGATCAGGCCGATCTGCCGGCTGCGCTCGCCTTCGGCCCTCCAGGCCGCGTCGCTGCTGCGGTCGAGCAGGTTGTACATCACCGGGATCACCACCAGGGTCAGCAGGGTCGACACGGCAAGGCCGCCGATCACCGTGATCGCCATTGGCGACTTCACTTCGGCACCGTCACCGCCGAAGAAGGCCAGCGGCGCGAAGGCGAACAGCGTGGTGAGCGTGGTCATCACGATCGGACGCAGGCGGGTGATCGCGCCCTGGATGATCGCCTCGGGCTTCGGCACGCCTTCGAGGCGCAACTGGTTGACCTTGTCGACCAGCACGATGGCGTTCTTCACCACGATGCCAACGAGCAGGATCAGGCCGATGAACACCACCACCGACACCGCCGAGCCGGAGAGCACCAGCGCCAGCACGGCGCCGACCACCGCCAGCGGGATGGTGAAGAGGATGACGAAGGGATGCAGCAGCGACTCGAACTGCGAGGCCATCACCAGATAGACGAGGAAGATCGCCAGCCCGAAGGCGAACATCAGCGACTGCAGCGAGCGGCCCAGCTCCTCGCTCTGGCCGCCGAAAGCCAGGCGCAGATCGGGGCCGAGCGGGTTCTCCTCGACCAGCGCGTTCACCTCGTCGATGGCGGTGCCGAGATCGATGCCGCGCAGGTTCGCCGAGATGATCGCCACCCGCGTCTGGTCGACGCGGTTGATCTCCCCGGGGCCGATCGTCTCGACGATCTCGGCCACCGCCGACAGCGTCACCGGACGCTCGCTGAGCGGGTTGACGATGAGGTTGCGGATCTCCTCGACCGAGGCGCGGTCCTGCTCGCTGGCCCGCACCAGCACGTCGATCTTGCGATCACGGAAGCTGTAGCGCGTGGCCACTTCGCCACGCACCTTGCGCACCACCTCGTCGGCGATCTGCCGGGTGGTCAGGCCGAGCGCCGCGGCGCGTTCCTGGTCGAAGTGGATCTGCACCTCGGGGAAGCCCTCCTCCACCGTGCTCTTGACGTCGGCGAAATGCGGCGATGCGGCCATGAGCTCACGCAGTCGCCGCCCGGCGGCCTCGAGTTCGGGCAGGTCGCTGCCGCGGATCTCGACTTCCAGCGGCGTCGACAGGCTCACCAGCTCCGGCCGGCTGAACTTGATGTCCACGGCGGGGTAGTCGGCCATGAAACCGCGCAGGTCCTCGGTGAGCCCGGCCTCGGTGGCACGGCTGTAGCCGGCACCCAGCACCAGCGAGATGCGCGCGATGTTCTCGCCCGATTCGGTCGGATTGGCATCGAGCCTCGTGCCGGTGCCGCTCACGCCGAACAGCGCCTGCAGCCGCGGGTCATCCTCGAACTCCGACTGCACCGCGGCCACCATCCGATCGGTGTCGGCGAGCTGCGTGCCCGGCGGCAGCTTGGCGGTCATGTCGAAGCGGTCCTGCGCGAGCTGCGGGATCAGGTCGGTGCCCAGGGTGGTCGCCAGCCCCAGCGAGAGCACGAAGGCGAGACCGGCGCTGCCGAGCACCAGTCCGGGGCGCTTCAGTGCGCCGGGCAGCCAACGCTCGCCGTAGGCCCGAGCGGCGCGCTCGTAGGGCCGCAGCAGCCATTCGCCCAGTGCCGCCACCCGTGGCAGCAGGCGCTCGGTCCAGAGCCGCCAGAGCAGCAGCGCGGCACGCACCAGCAGGGTGCCCACACCCACCAGCACCCAGGCCAGCAGGCGCAGCGGCGCGAGTACGGCGGTGGCCACCCAGCCCAACGCGATCCTCCAGCCGGCCGGATTCGCGGCGCGGGCGGCGCGCAGCGGCGCCATCATCCGCTCGCGCGCTTCGGCCAGGCCGCCCGGCAGGGCGAGCTCACGCGGCTCGCTTTCGCGCGCGAAGGCCATCGGCGCAGTCGCCTCCAGCGAGCTCAGCATCGGGATCAGCGTGAGCGCCACCAGCATCGAGATCAGCAACGCGATCGAGACGGTCAGCGCCTGATCCGTGAACAGTTGGCCGGCCACACCCTCCACGAAGACCAGTGGCAGGAACACCGCCACCGTGGTGAGCGTGGTGGCGACCACCGGCATGCCCACCTCCCTGGTGCCGATGATGGCCGCCTCCAGCACACCAAGGCCGCGCTCACGCGCCTTGGCGATGCTTTCCAGCACCACGATGGAATCGTCGACCACCATGCCGGTGGCGAGCGCCAGTCCGGCCAGCGACATCACGTTCAACGACAGGCCGAGTTGGCCCATGAAGAAAAAGGTCGCCACGATCGAGATCGGCAGCGACAACGAGATCACGAAGGTGCTGCGGCCGTCGCGCAGGAAGAAGAAGATGATCAGCACCGCGAACAGGCCGCCCAGCAGGGCCTCCTGCCGCACCTCGGCGAGCGCCGAACGGATGAACACCGACTGGTCCTCGATGGTGCGCATCACGAAGCCGTCGATGCGGTACTGGTCCGCGGGCAGCGCCTCGGCGTCGGCTTCGGCATTCTGGCGGCCACGTCCAGCGCGATCTCCGCCGGGCACCTGTGGCACCGACTCGCGCTGCATGTCGCGCAGCGCGGCGCGGATGGCGTCGGCCACCGCCACGGTGTTGGCATCGCCCTCCTTGTAGAGCGCCACCTCGACCGCCTCGGCAGCCCCGATGCGGATGATCGCCTCGCGCTCCTTGTGGCCCTGCTCGATGGTGGCGATGTCGCGCAGGCGCACCGGCACACCCTCGACGTTGGCAACCAGCAGCTCGCGCATCTGCTCGAGGTTGGCGAACTGGTTGACGGTGCGCACGAGGAAACGCTGCGTCCCCTCCTCGATGCGGCCGCCGGAGATGTTGACGTTCTCCTGGGCGAGCCGCTGCACGACGGTGTTGATGTCGAGGTTGAGCTGGGCGAGCCGCGACTGGTCGATCAGCACCTGCACCTCGTCCTCGAGGCCGCCGCCCACCTTGACCGCCGCCACGCCCTCGACCGGCTCCAGCCGGCGTTGCAGGGTCTCCTCGGCGTAGCGACGCAGCAGCATCAGCTCCTGCTCGCTGGCGCGCGGCCCGGAGGCGGCGATCGCCAGGCGCATGATCGGCTGCGTGCTCGGGTTGAAGCGCAGCAGTACCGGTGCGGTCACGTCGAGTGGCAACTGCAGCAGGTCGAGCTTGTCGCGCACCTCGAGGCTGGCCTGGTCCATGTCGGTGCCCCAGGCGAACTCCAGCACCACGTCGCTCTGGCCGGTGCGCGATACCGAGCGCAACTTGCGCAGGCCCTTCACCACGCCCACCGCCTGCTCCACCGGCTCGGTGATCAGCGTCTCGATCTCGGACGGCGCGGCACCGACATACTCGGTGCGCACCGTCAGCGTCGGGTAGCTGAGGTCGGGCAACAGGTTGACCTTGAGATCGGCCAGCGAGATCAGGCCGAACAGCACGAAGGTCAGCGTCGCCATCGCCACGGTGACGCGGCGACGGGTGGCCAGTTCGATCAGGCTCATGGTCCGCGCGCTCCGCTCAGCCGGCCCGGCCGCGGGTGTCGGCGGCGGCGCTGGCCACCGCCCCGACCGCACCGGCGGCCACGGGCG